>JAICHC010000177.1 GCA_025922795.1 Candidatus Binatia bacterium
CTGTGCCGTAGTTGGATTGCGCACGATGCGCTCGGCGAGGCGGTCGAGGTTTTCCTTATATTTAGTACCTAAATAACGGGCTTTGGCGGTGCTGTAGTAAGATGGCGGAGTGGCGATCAAACCGGTCGGAGATAGCTTGTTTGACGCGCTATCATCCATCAAGACACAGCCGCTTCCGAACCAGGCTAAAAAAACTACAGCCAATTCAATATTTCGGCGGAAATTCATGCTTCGCCCCTTCGACCAGAGCAGGATCTGGAAGTTTTCTTGACACATCCCTGCGATCGCCTATAATGAAACGGTTTTTTGTGAGTTATACCGGGAATATAGATGTCTCCGGTCGTAAACACAATCTTTTTTTCGTGATCAACCCGGGATAAACTTATGGCAGTCGGCGAACTTCTTGTCGAAAAGGGTATTATTGACGCACAGCAACTTGACCGGGTGCTTGGTCAACAAAAAATTGCTGGCGGCCGCCTCGGCGACAATCTCGTTGCGCTCGGCTACATCAGCAGGGAAAATCTCGAAGCGGTTCTTCAAGAACCTCCACCTGTCGCCAAAAGCGCAGCAGAAACCGGCCTCGATACCAATTTTTTGCTGAACTGCCTGCTGCGAACGATGTATATTTCGCAGCTGCAAACGATTCCGGAGCTATCCGAGCAGATCAAGCTTACCCGCGCGGTCGTTGAAGAGCTATTGAATTTCGCCAAAAAAGACGCGCTCGTCGAAGTTCGCGGCCCGTCCGAGAAAAACTACAACATCATGCGCTACGCGCTCACCAATGCTGGCCGAGAAAGAGCCAGCGAGGCGCTGCGCCGTTGTGAATATATCGGTCCAATCCCGATCCCGCTGGAAACGTATCAGACTCAGGTGCAAAAACAGACGATCACCAACGAAGTCGTCAGTATCGAAAAGCTAAAAAAAGCGATGTCCCACCTGGTTCTTTCTGAGGACATCATTCGGCGTCTCGGTCCGGCGGCGAATTCCGGACGCGCCATCTTAATCTATGGAGCGGCCGGCAATGGCAAAACATCCATTGCCGAAGCGCTCGTTAGCGCTTTCGAGCAGCCGGTGTACGTACCCTACGCGATCGAAGCCGACGGCCAAATCATCAAAATATACGATCCGTCGGTCCACGTCGCCTTTCCGACGGGCAATGGCGCCAACGGCAATACCAGTCCGATTTTCCTACCACATCTTGAACACGATCCGCGCTGGGTGCGCTGCAAACGGCCTTACCTCATTTCCGGCGGCGAGTTGACGTTGGAGATGCTCGATCTCGATTTCGATCCGCACTCGAAGTATTACGAGGCCCCACTGCAAATGAAAGCAATTGGCGGTGTTTTTGTTATCGACGACTTCGGTCGGCAGCGGGTGCGTCCGCATGAACTGCTAAACCGCTGGATCTTTCCGCTCGAGCGAAAGGTCGACTATCTCACGCTCCACACGGGTAAAAAGTTTGCTTTATTGTTCGATCAGCTGGTAATATTTGCGACAAATTTCCCCCCTGAGGAGTTGATGGACCCGGCGCAACTGCGCCGCGTTCACTACAAGATGAAAATTAACCCGCCGACAGCCGATGAATTCAAGGAGATCTTTCAGCGAATTTGCGATTCCTACGGATTGGAATTTACCGAAGAAACCCTGGCCTATCTCCTCAATTCGTTTTACATTAAGCACAAAATTCCCTTTGCCGGGTTTCATCCTAAGTTTATTGCCGAGCATGTCATCGCGGCGTCCAATTATCTCGGAACGGAACCGCGAATTTCTCGCCAGCTGCTTGCGGACTCGCTCGAAAACATGGTGATATTGCCGAGCTCGCCGATCCCGGAGTGAACGCGTGGTCAAGCCCTTGGCGCTCATCATTCACTCCGTCGACGCCCCCTGGACGGGCATTTCCAAACTAGCGGAAGCGCGGGATTGTTCGGTTCACGCGAGCCGGTCGGTCGAAGAAGCCGAGCGAGTTCTCGCCGCCTTCCCCGTCGAACAGCAGAAATTCATCTTTGCCGACCTCGCCGTATGTCATGGCGCGCTGTGGCATAACTTTGTTGATAAGTTACATGAGAAGTACGGTCACCTGGCGCTGATCTGCTATGACCCGCATCACGTCCAGGCTCTCTACGGCCTTTTTGGCCAGACCAACCATACAGGCGTGGAGAACAACAACCACCCCCACTCCGTCACATCGCCCGTAATGATCGGCGAGACGCCGCAGTTCTATGAGGTTCTGAATCTCGCCAATCGTTATGCCATGCACGATATCACGGTGCTCATTACCGGCGAGACTGGCACGGGAAAAGAAGTGATGGCGCAATACATCCATGCCCGGGGCCCGCGCGCCGATAAACCCTTCGTCGGCTGCAACATGACGGCGATACCCGAGACTCTGGTGGAAAGCGAGCTTTTCGGCTACGTCAAAGGTGCGTTTACCGGCGCCGACAGAAACAAGAAAGGGCTCATCGAGGCTGCTGAAGGCGGGACCTTGTTTCTGGACGAGATCGGCGACCTCGCACCGGCGATCCAGCTCAAGCTGCTGCGCTTCCTGGAAACACGCCAATACTACAGAGTCGGCGAATCGACCGCCAAGACCAGCGACGTGCGCATCATCGCCGCCACCAATAAGGAGCTCGAAGAAGCGATCCAGGGCACCGGCTTTCGCAAGGATTTGTATTTTCGTTTAAACAGCGCCCGAATCATTTTGCCGGCGCTCCGCGAACGCCGAGAAGACATGATCTTACTGATTGCGAATTTCATTTATCAGGCCTGCAGTCAATTTCAAAAGCAGCCTCTCAAGAAGCTCACGAGCTCCGCCAAGACGCTGTTTCTCGATTATCCTTGGCCCGGCAATATTCGGGAACTCAAGAGCGTCATTGAAAGCTCAGTGATGGTTTCCGACGGCGAGTACATCACCATCAGCGACCTCCCAATGAATCTGCAGCACTACGCCACCGGGCGTCGCGAGGAAATCGGCACAAAAGCGATTCGTAATATCGAGGAAGGCGAACGCGGCGTCATCGAAGAGGCACTTCGGCAAACCAATGGTAACAAGGCCAAAGCTGCGGAGGCACTCGGCATTTCGACTCGCACGCTTTACCGCAAATTGGAAAAGTTTGCGTTAGCCAACTAGTCTAGGCCGTTGCCGAGAACTCTGATTGCAGACTCGTCAAAAAGATCTCGGTCCTTTTGACTTTCCTGTGGCTGACCTCGCCGGCACTATTTCGGTGCAAGGACTCGGAGATTGCGTTTCGGTGTGAATATTTCTTCACAAGACACCCGGAAGCACAAAAATCTCCGGCGCGAGCGGCAAGTCAAAACATGGCCGTGAAATCCGCACGAACACCTCGCTCCGAAAACGGATTTCAGCAAGTGGATTGAGCGCGACAAGCCGATGAGTCTTTTTCAGCAACCTGCTGCTGCGGCGGCAAGACTCGGGATAGTTGCCCTTGCCTGTACCCAGTTATTGGCGCAGCCGATTTCACCGCAATCGGGTAGCAGTGCCGAAATACCCCGCCACGCGCCGGCAGCTGCTGAAATTCCCGTTTACGCCGCCGCAGACGATAACGCCCTACAAATCGGCACCCTGAATGCGGGCGAGAAATTGACGCCCTTGGCGGAGAGCCAAAGCGGCGGCGGTATCAAATGGTACCTCGTCAAGACCAAGAGCGGCGTCGTCGGCTGGATCAGACACAAGGACAACGAGCAATCGAGAACCGTGGAGAATTTCTTTCGCTCTCTGCGGACCGAGCCGGCCGGCATCGCCGTTGAAATTCAGTCGACCTCAGCCGGCCCAGCACGGCGTGGTGCGGTGATCATTCCAGTCAAAGTGAGCGGCCGGTCGGTGATCGTACCCGTGACCTTCAATCACTCCCTGAACGCCAACCTGCTGCTCGATACTGGAGCTTCCATGACAATGATCTCGCCGCGCTTGGCAGCTAGCCTCGCAATCCCTTCTACCGGAGCTGGATTATTTTCCGGTATTGGCGGCACCGTGAGCGCACAAATTGCTCGCGTTGATTCAATTAAGGTGGGTGATGCAGAAGTCAGCGGCATGACCGTTTCAATCCACGATGTTTCACGCTTCCCGCAATTCGACGGCCTTCTCGGAATGGATTTTTTAGGTCGCTTTCAGGTCTCGGTCGATGCAGCCAAAAGGCTCCTCGTGCTGACTACTCGATAGGATCGCGACTCTGCATATTATTAAGAAAAACCAGAAAGATAGATCGTTTTTTTGCACGTACAAATTTGTTCGCGCTGAACAGAATTCGTGGAATGATCTCGCCATTAACGGACAATGCCACCAAAATTGGGCGAAAATGCTCGCCTTTTTTCAATGGCATCCGTGGCAACCGTTTTGCTTAGTTGCTATCCAGTGTTCCCGCTCCGGCGTTAACGTTCAGCCTAGGGGCAATGAAGCGCATGCTTTCCGCTGGAAAACAAGAAATGCCAACCGATGAACCGCCAGAGAGTTCGCGCGCGCCGACGGCCACGGGTTTCGGCAAGGTGCTTAGCTCGATCCAAGGGCTGCAGCAACGGCTTGATGATTTTTCCATCGACGAAGTCAGCCGCGCCGAGGCCAAAGCCTACTCGCTCATGCAATCGCTTGACGATTTCCAAAGTCAACTGGCGGCGCTTGTCAAACTTAAAGAGGCCGTCGCCAGCGTAACGGCACAGATTGACGCGATACCGGAAGAGAACTTCGATCTCATCAGCGCGGACGGATTGGAAAGTCATCCTCAATTGCGTGCGATTGTGCAAGCCGGTCGACTGGTTCGGTTGCACCGGTCTTTGCGAGCGGCGCAAGCGATCGTTGAATCAAGTCCCCTGGAGCTTCAAGATGGTCAGCCAGACCCGGAGTTTCCGCACAGGGAAGCAATGTACAACACGTCCGATGCATCGAGCTTCCCTTCCCGTCCAGAATTGGACTTTCCACCTGCTGCCGCGAATGACGAAACTCCGATTGAGCACGCGCGCGGCGAGGATATCCAGCCTGATGCCAATCGTGCTGGCGCCTCCGGGAGCGTATTAGCGTCACCAAGCCCGTTGTCCGCAGTGGTAGTTACAAGTGCGCCCGGTGCGCGCCCGCTCGCAGAGAAGAATCGTGTCGTCAAAACGGATTTTGACCAGCGCTTGCTGAACGATCTAATCGAAACTTACGGAGAATTTGCGATAGCGCCCGATCCTGCGAAATCCCTCGTTACCGCGATAACGACCACGCCGAAACCGGAGGTTGCGCAGGCACCCGGTCATCTGATCTCGCTTCAACCGACCCCGGCGGAACCTGCGTTCGTGAAGTCTATGGCAAGTGGGCCGCTCGGGCTCCCGGCGCCGGGAAAAAAATTCAGCCGACCCAGCGCGGCGAGTATGGCACCAAGCATCAAGAAGCAAGGTGAAATCGATCGTCAGTTGAAACGCATCGTCAAAGATTATGGCGAATATGATCTTTATTCGCCGCAAAAATCGATGAACCTCAAAATGATAGCGATTGTTGGTTTCGTTCTGCTCGGTCTCATTCTCGGCGGTTTTTATTTTTTGAAGGCATCGCCAACCGCGGAGCCGTCGGCAATCGAAACGACTCCGCAGGCGGGAACCACGGAGATTCCTAGAGGCCAGCGCTGAACGGACTGACCGAGCAGGCGATCAGTGCCGAACCTAAAACAAATGGACCAGGAGAATTGGAGAAAACCATGAAAAACGATTTACAGAATCTCACTGAAGACATCTCCCGGCTGTACGAGGACATCACACAAAAAGCGGAATCGCTGGGGCAGATCGACAGCATCACACGCCTCTACGACGAGTTGCAAACGCAGCTACAGGGAATTTCCACCGAGGAAGTGGAGCTGCTGCAGAGCCAGATCAAATCGACATTGGAGCAGATGGTCGGAATCAGCAAGAGTCTGGCAGTCATCAAGACGCTGAAGATGACGTTGAACGGTCACGATGAGTTTGCGGATTTGACCAAGAAGGGCCATGTCGGCAAAGACGGGCGGCGCTCGTTGGAGGACCGTTAGGAATTTTTCCGACGGACCAAGCTATGCAAGGAAATCTCTCGCAAATCAACTTGACCGACCTTTTGCTGCTCGCCACCAGCGGCAAGAAGTCTGGACTGTTAACACTCGCCCACGGCAAAGAATCGGTGGAAGTTTTTTTGACCGACGGAAAAATCGTTCATGCGACTTGTCCGATCGGCGACGGCGAGAAAGCTTTGCTCTATCCGGTGACCTGGGGCGAGGGCACATTTAGCCTGCAGCCCAATGGGACTCCGCCGGCGACCACCGTCCGAAAATCTGCCGACGAGATTCTCGAGGAA
>JAICHC010000178.1 GCA_025922795.1 Candidatus Binatia bacterium
CGCGACGTGCCGTTCGCGCGCATTGATCAATTAGTCCGTGATCGCTACACCAATAGCGACTGGTCTGAGAAATTTTGATCATTGCCATTTAGAAAAAATGGTGGCGGTGGTAGGAGTCGAACCTACGACGCCGCGGATATGAGCCGCGTGCTCTGACCAACTGAGCTACACCGCCGCTACGCGTTTCAAAATAGGCTGGATTGGAAAGAAGATCAAACCATCAGGGTGGCGTCGCCGACGCCACCCACTTGCGCTGCGCGGAAATGCGATTGACGTTTTTTCTCCCTCGGCTGATTTGAAAGAGAACTTTCTCATCTACTTCGAGGCAAGTCAACATATTGCCGTAGACCAAGCCGGTGTCCAGCCCGACTTTGTAGGGGAGATCATAGAAGACCGACGCCTGCGGCGTATGTCCGAAAAGAATGGTGTAAGGAAGACTGTGCGGCCGGTAGATAAAAGCATTTCTAATCCACAATAGTTCTTCATCCGTTTGCTCGCTAAGGGCTTTTTGCGGATGTATCCCGGCATGAACGCATAAGAACGAATCCATCGAATGGTAGTTTCTCAGTTGTTTGTAAAATTCCAAGTGGCTCGATGGAATGGCCGACAAGGCATGTCGAGCGGCCAGATGGTCGGCTGCCAGTCCATAGCTCGCGAGTGTCGCCTTGCCGCCATTAATAAGAAACATGTCGCCATGCCGCCCGCTTAAGCCGAGGTAGGAAAGCAGCATGTCCTCATGGTTACCTTTTAAAAACACGAACTCGATTTCTTCGTGATGCTGTTGCAGCGACAGCAGGTACGAAACGACACCGCGGGAATCCGGACCCCGGTCGATGTAGTCGCCGAGAAACACCAAACGGTCGCCTCGAGCCAACGGCAGGGCGTCAATTAAACGCTGAGTCTCATCCGCGCAACCGTGAATATCGCCAATGACATAGCGAGCCATACGACAAGAATCCTAAGCTACTGAGTGAGACTCTGCAATGTTTCGCGCCGGTGGGTAGAAAAATTATCGATTGGCGGTTATGATCCCAGTCCGAGGGATTGCCTTTTAGAAGCAAGCTTATGAAAGTTCGTGAAATTTATACCAACACGTTGTTCGTCTCCGGCCTGATCTGTCTGGTCATGGGGGTCGGCAATTGGACCGTCGGGGTGGTCGAAACCTCGAAATACCAGGCGCTTTTGTACAAGACGGCACGAACCGGATTGGAAGAGAGTTACCGTAGTTTTCAAGAGCTCGATCACCAGAAAAACGAAGAGGTGCTCCGGCGGATTAACGCCGACCGGGAAAAGTATAATGGAGCCCGGGTAAAGCTAAATTTTTTTTACGTCGTGCTGATCGGCGGGCGAGTGTTATTTTTTGTCGGCGCGATTCTCTCTTTGATTGCGTTGGTGCGGCTGATTCGTCGCGATACCCGCGCCAAAATCAAACGGCTGATTGGGCCGCAGGAGCATGGCGGTTGATTAGCTTATTTTGAAGGTTTGGACTTCTGATATTTTCGATAGTCGTAACCCGTCGCCATGGCCAAGAGAATGTCTTCCATGTTCCCGCTTTTTTCCCGGCGCAGAATCAACAACCGATCGTAGAATTCCTTGAAGTCTTTGTAGACGCGCTGGTTATCTTCAGCACGGCGCAGATAAAAGTCTTTGATGCGCGTTACGGTGAAACGAAGAGCCGAAAACCGCAACTCGTTTGGAAACGAGTCCCACTCTGGCAATGACAACGGTCGCAGGCTCTCGTAACCGGAAATCAGCGCTTCAAAACGATCGATGCGATAACGCTCCTCAATAAAGCACAGTGCGTTGACTGCCGTGGCAAGATCGTAGATCAGCTTACCGCGGCAGGCTGCTTCAAAATCCATGACCCCGGTCAGACGATTCCCCTTGAACTTGACGTTATCCGCAAACAGATCGCCATGGATAATCCCTTTAGGAAGATTATTGTCCAGGTAATTTTCGAGATACGAGAACTCATCATCCAGAACCCGAACGATATTCTTGAGATGAGAGGGTAGCTGGCGCCGCACCTCCCGGTAAATCGCGACAATGCGATTAAAGCCAAATCGGTTATCGATACCTTTCTTGTAGCTTCGGCCGATTAAATGAAGATTGGCGAGGGTATGCCCCAACGCGCTCAAGTGCGTGGCATTGATTGCTTCGACTGGCAACTCGACACCGTCGAGATTGCGCGTGACCGTGAGGCATTTTCCCTGGAATTCGACGTAAAACCGGCCGCTTTTGGTCTTGAGTGGTTGCAGGCAGGGGAAGTTCTGCTTGCGTAAATGAAGCAGAAGATCAAGTTCTTGTTTTACTTCAAGTTCACTCTTGATCTCGTCGATTTTAACGAAATATTTTCCCTTTTTAGTCTCGATAAGGTAGTGCGTGTTCACCGAGCCATTTCTAACGCCGGTGAATGCAACGAGGTCGCCGAGCGCGTACTCGTCGACGAGCTTGACAATATCCTTCTTCGACAACGTGGTATAAATAGCCATGCCTACTGTGGATTCGACGTGATATCGTTAGATCGACTTTGCAGCCGCCCGAGGACTTCACGCTTCTAACTACGGCAGTTATAGCGGAAAGCCCGGGTTAGGTCAAGATGACTAAAATTTTATCTCATTAAATCAATTAGTTACATATCAAATATAATCTCTTGATTAAGGCGAGAAAGAGACTGTTCGATTCGATTGGGACATGAGCAAATATTTTACAGGACTGCGAGATACGTTTAAACCCAATTGAAAACCCTTAGCGCGCGAGGTGAATGTTACATCATATTCGGTACTCTTCCGTGAAGGCTGCCGAGGTCGCATCTGACAACGGAGATCTCAGCACGCTCAATCCTGGCATCATTCAATTTTTTTCTTGACAATCGCGGTCGGCATTTCCTAATCTCGCCCGGCAATTTACAAGGCGGTCTTGTTTCCTTCGTCGACGGACTGCCGTTAGGAATCGGTCCCGCTCCTTACGGGTTCTGAGAATGGGCAAGACAGAGGCGTTTAGTTGCGCGGCTAACGGGCAGACGCGTGAATTCCATGCGCAGACGAGATCAGCGCGTGTGAAGGAGGTTGGGAGATGGCAGCTGGCAAGGTGAAGTGGTTCAATAACGCAAAAGGTTACGGCTTTATCGAGAAAGAAGGCGGTGGCGACGTATTTGTCCATTACAGTGCAATCCAGGGTGACGGCTTTAAGACGCTCAATGAAGGCGAGACCGTCGAGTTCGAGATCGCTCAAGGCGATAAGGGACCGCAAGCTGTCAACGTCGTGAAGCGATGATCTGACCCTTTCGCACGTAAAAGCGCGTTTTTGCATTGTAAGGAATGAAATGCTTTACACGCGCGGCGCTTTTCCACACCAGTTTCCTACCCATTTTCACTCGAAAATCGGAGCTGAGACGCCCAAGCGCCACCTGATCTCGCGTAGAGTGATATCGATTTCAATAGGTTCACAACTATGGGAATGAAGCCGCTTCGGGTGAGCGGTGGCAAAGCGCAAGAGAAATGCTAAGAATAGAACTATGGACCCGTCAACTCGAGCCCTGCAGTCCCGCTCCGGACAGGACAAGCTTCTTGCCGAAACGGTCGTATTAACGCGGCTCGACAAAGCAATCGGTTGGGCGCGCAAATACTCGCTCTTCCCATATCCTTTTGCGACCGCTTGTTGCGCGATGGAATATATGTCTCTATCGATGTCACCGTATGACATTGATCGCTTCGGAGCGCTGCTGCCGCGTTTCAGCCCGCGGCAGGCAGATCTGCTGATGGTCATCGGCACGGTAAACCATAAGCTCTCTCCCGTGCTTAAACGCGTCTATGAGCAGATGTCCGAGCCCAAATGGGTGATGGCATTCGGTGCCTGCGCGGCCAGCGGCGGTTTCTACGATAACTATGCCACAGTTCAAGGTATCGACCGGATTATTCCGGTTGACGTCTATGTGCCGGGCTGCCCGCCGCGCCCAGAAGCCGTGCTCGACGGGTTGATGGAGTTGCAGAAGCGTATCGCGGTCCAGAAGCATCCAATCGTTTAGTCTGAAATTTTCGGTCAGCGCTCGGCTAATTCTGAACTCGGTACATCCGTTAGATCCAAAGATCATGGCTTCGGAGGACAAAGACCCGCTGGCCTCGCCGCGCGGCGACTTCTATCATCAGGGGGTCATTACCAAGTTATTCCCGTCCAACAACACAGGGGTGGTTCGAACCGAGAGCGGTCGCGAGCTGACTTTTTCCTACGATCTGGTAATTCTTTGCGGTGAAGTAAGATCTCCGCTCGACCTCAAAGTCGGCGATCCGGTAGGCTATGATCTGGGATGGACATCGAATGGGTTGAGAATCACGAAGCTGAAGACCTACCCCAAGTCGCCAGACAATTCTCCTTGCTAGCCTTAGAACGGCAGCGACGTCAGCGCGAGGATCTGCCGTCCGAGGATCTCGCCGACAAATACGCCCAGCAATGCAATATAAAACAAGCCGGTTGCCGCCATTGTGTGCGGTATCAGCAGCGTGCGCCAGATCATCCACGACAAAACCAGCGGCGCTCCCTGGCCGACGGTCGCACGGGTAATCAGCAGCGTGGAATGCCGTTGCCAAAGTTGTTCCAACGCGGTTATGCTTTGTGCCGTGCCGAGTAAATAAAGAGCCAGGGGAGATAGCACCAAAAGGGCGCACTGGATCAGCAGCGCCGTTACAAAAAATTTATAGATCCGAATGAAAGGCTCCAAGCTTTGTCCGGTGTCGATCAAGTACCAATGACCGATCAGCATCCCGACGGTGACGCTTCCGAGCAGCAGCGCCGAAACAAAAAACATGAGGGGATAAATGATGGTTTCAATCGAAAAAAGCGTCACAGGAAAAAAATTGTACGCGCTGATTATGAGCCCGGCCAAACCCGTCAGAACACTGGTTGCAAAACTGCGGGCCCGGAACAGCGGTCGTTCGAGCCACAACGAAATCATGTAACAGGTAAAGCTCAGTACAAAGGCGCTGTGGAAAATTATTTCCAGCGCGATGGGCCAGCGTAAACCTTCGGCGACTGCCTGCGCGTAAAGCGCACTCTTGCCCCACAATCCGAGCAGCGCGATTCCATAGAGAACTCCGGCGGTCGATTTGTAGAACCCTCTTTCGATCTCGTGAAACGGCGTGCCGGCCAGAGCGAATAGGCCGCCGAAAGCAACTTGATAGAAGAAAATAAGGAAACTGCTTGAAAAGCCGCGCATTCAGCTAAGCTCGGGCCGAAGCGGGGGCTTGTTGGCGATGTGCATGCAGACTGCGCCGCTTAAGAATGTTCGCACGGTCACGGGCTTGAAGCCCGCCTGTTCGATAAGGTTTGTAACCTGTTCGGGCTGATAAAACCGGCGCACAGAATCGGAGAGATACTGGTAGGCTTCTCGGTCGCGCGCCAGCAGCGCGCCGATGCGCGGCATGAGACCATGAAAATAAACGGCGTAGAGTGCCGAGAACCAGCCCGCTTTGGGCGGAAACATGTCCAGCGAAACGAACTTGGCTCCCGGCCTGAGCACGCGAAAGGCTTCGGCGAAAAGCAACGCGAGGTCGGAAACGTTGCGCAGGACAAACGCCGACATGGCTCCATCAAAGGCGTTATCCTTAAAGGGAGTAAACAAAGCGCTTCCCAACACGAATTCAGTTTCGCCGGCGCGCTCGGTCCCGGCCTGTTTGATCCGAGCGCGCTGTAACATTTGAAACGAGAAATCCAGACCGACGAAACTTCCGCTTCCTTGGGCCAGTTTTGCGGCCTCGAAGAGAAGATCGCCTGTGCCGGTGCCGATATCCAAGATACAGGGTTGTCCTTCCGTGAGCACCGCATTGATGACCTGACGGCGCCAGCCGGCATCGAGGCGAAAGCTAATGATGCGATTGAGCAAATCGTAGCGGCCGGCAATCCGGTCGAACATCCGCTGCACGGTACGATCGCGCGAGTGGTTTACAGCGGACATGAAGACGTGGGGACGTTGGACCGACGAGGCGCTAGCCGCGGTTAAAAATCGCGATCGACGATCAGCTGGACCAGACTTTTCAAACCGTTGCGGTATTTTGAGGCCGGCAGTTTTGTTACCGATACCAGCGCTGCTTCAGCATAGCGCTTGGAAAGCCGTCTCGCTTCTCGGATCGAAGCTCCCGCCTTGATCGCGGCCAGCGCGGCTCCGATTTGTTGCTCGTTCGGAGTGCTGCAATTGAAGGCTTCGCTCACCGCAAGGTCGCCGTTAATGACCGCGAGAATGATCGGCAGTGCCGGGTTGCCGTCGCGCAGATCCATGCC
>JAICHC010000179.1 GCA_025922795.1 Candidatus Binatia bacterium
CGTCCCGCCGCCTATTGCGGTGTCATCGGATTCAAGCCGACGCACGGACTGATTTCGCGCCACGGCGCGTTCGTGCTGTCGCGCACCCTCGATCACGTCGGTTTGTTTGCCAACTCGGTCGACGATATCGCGCTCTTGGTTGAGCAAATCGTCGGCCACGACGAGAACGATCCCGATACTCGGTCGCGAGCGCGCGTTCCGTTCGCGAACATAGCGGCTGAAGAGCCGCCGTTGCCGCCGATGTTTGCGTTCGTCAAAACTCCCCGTTGGCAAAGCGCTGACGAAGATACCAAAGAGGGATTTGCCGAGATCATCGAACAGCTGGGTAGTCAGGTCGAAGAAGTCGAGCTGTTTCCGTCGGCCGGCGACGCCTGGGAGTGGCACCAGACCATCATGGCCGCCGAGATGGCTCACAACCTCGATCGCGAGTGGACGAACGGGCGAGATCGTCTCTCTGACCAACTGCTGGCACAGATCGCGCGCGGGCGCGAAGTGCGGGCGGCGGATTACCTGCGCGCGCTAAGCCGGATTGCGCCGGTCCATGGAAGCTTCGTCGAGTTGTTCGAGCAGCGTTACGACGCGATTCTCACTCCCGCCGCGACCAGCGCAGCGCCGAAGGGACTCTCCAGCACTGGCGATCCGTCTTTCTGCACGCTGTGGACTTTTTGCGGCATGCCCGCGATCAGCCTGCCGTTACTGCAAAGCGCCAACGGTTTGCCGATCGGCGTGCAGCTCGTCGGTCCGCGTCACGGCGACGCGCGGCTCTTGCGCACGGCGCGCTGGCTCGCGGCCAAGATGGCGGTAATGGAAAATGGATAATGGATAATTGAAAAAGGGTAACGGAAGCTGATCTGCAATTCTGCATCATCATTATCAATCCTCTATTTCTGGCATTCTCCATCCTCCATCATCGGTGCGTTACCCTGACAGCGGGCACGAGAAGCCCATCAGAATTCGTAGGTTATCTTGGTAAATAAACTGTAGGCCATCTTTCCCGAGAGCGCGCCGTAGGCGTTGCCGGCTCGGAACGCGGCGCCGACCAGTTCGATTTCGATGTTCTTCCATTCTTTGAGCAAGCCATAGAGCATCCATTCCTGGCCGAGATTTTTGTCGGTGCCGTTCGGCTCGGCTTCAATCCGGCCGTCGCGCACGAAGGGAACGGCGTGAATTTGGCGAAAATGGCGATAGGCAAATTCTATGTGGCTCTTCGAAAGCACCGGGAACTGCACGGCGAAAACGGGCACACTTAGGTTTGAAAGCTCGGGTCTTAAAAGCTCGCCGTAGGTGCGAAACTCTTCATCGTTACTTTGCAAGCCGGTCTGGCGGAAGCTGTGATCGATTCCTTGGTCGGGCCTTTTATCGCCCGACCCGACGGCATACCCCAAGGTGAATAGAGGCTGACCCGGAAATTGGGACTCCCAGCGGGCGCCGATATCGATGGCCCAACCCTGCACGGGCTGGCTGCGCCGCGAAGTGACAACCTCTCGGTTGCCCGGCGCCTCTTCGAATTCCAACAAATTTTCTCTGCCGAAGACCGCGGCACCATCCGCCCAGTAGGAAAAATCGCCGACCGCCGCTTGCAATGTCCTTCCCGCAACGCGAACACCGCCCCACCATAGCGTAGCGTCGCTCGGATCGACTCGGTCCTCACGAAGGGAAGCTCCGACGGCAGGGGTCGATGATCGATCGTGATGGTATAGCAGGAACAAGTCGAGACCGTGATTTTTAACGTAGCGCCAGTTGACGCGGCCGAGCAAACGAAAGACGTCCTGGTTTTCGGGCTCGCTCCAGTCTTCGAGCAACGATTTCCGCGGCAGCTCCTGACCCACCCCAAACTGGAGGAAGCCCCAACCGCCTCGGTAGCGCAGGCTTACCGCGTCGAGATCGTCGTCCCACCACCAGCGGCGCGGCTCTTCGAAGTTTTGCCGGCCGACCTTGAGCGCGAGATCGCGGCCGAGCAGCCGGTCGAAACGAACCCAGGTTTCGCCCCTCTCCAAATCGACTTCCGACCTTCTGGCGCCGCCGTCGGTGTAGAGTTCGTGCTCGCCGAGCACTTTGGCTTCTAAAAGAACCGCAATCCAGTCGCTGTAACCATAGGCCCAGCGCAACTCAAACTCCTGATCAAAGCGAACGAGATCGTCGCGATTACTTTTGTCGAACGCAAAATTCTTACGAAAGTCGAAGATGGCCTCGTACTCGCCGCCGATCTCCCAGGAGGAGGCTGGTTTACTGTTTTGCCGAGCAGCAAGAGCAGGCTGCTGCGCGCTAAGCTCGTCCGAGACAAGCGCAAGGAGAAACAGCAGCGTTCCAACAACGAAGTGGGTCATCGCAACTATAAGGAGGCGCCAGTCTAACGCCGCTTCGGCAGCGTTGACAATACGAATTCTCGAGCCTTTCCACGTGCGCAGCTACGATCTTGTAGACTCAAAAATGTGCTGCCGGATCGGAAGTTGGGCGGAATATGCCTGGCAGGAGAAAGAGCCGGAGGAGGGAGCATGAAAATTCATCAGCCTCCCTCCTCCGCGCGCGTCAGTCTAGTCGTCGTTGGCGATATGAAAGTCGATCAGCTCCAAGCCGTTATCGAACGCGAGTCCCACTCCCGGGCAGTAACGCTTGATGCTTTTGGCCCCGGGTTCCAGTGGCGAGGTCTCAACGATCTCGACGCAGCCGTCGAACGTTTTTTCCGGCATGGTATTGACCGTGATCGTCAAGCCCATTTGGACGTGCTCCGCTCGATCCAGGGCCACGTCCGGCGCGATTTCCTGGAAGTACCGCGCGCCCAACAGGAATGTTCCGGGCATGATGATCCCGGGGAGAGCGTCGTCTTGTCCCGCCAGCCATGCGCCGCCGATCTCCTCGGGGAAGACCTCCTCGCCGAAATAAAAAATATCGTTCGTTTCGGTGCAGCGAGCAAAGAAATTACGCGACCGCTCGATCAGCTCGTTATTTTCCGTTTCTAGCTCTTCGATCACGCGTGTGCTGACGGATAGTTTTTCGCCCTTGGCTGTGGTGAAGTCGATTTTTCGTTTTTCTCTCAGGACGGTAATCTCGACAACCTCGCTTCCGTCAGAGAGTACTAAGCGATCCCCGGGATTCAAACTGAAGTAAGCGTTCCTGCCCGTATCGGAGAATGTGCAGTCCTCGATACGGAAGTCGGTGGTAAATTCTTTCTTATCCGAGCCTGGCTGACTTTTTGCCGCGGCTGCCGTAAAGATCATCCCAGCAGCGGTTACGCAAAAGAGAGATAACATTCTTCTGTAGGTGTTCATGTCCTTCCTCCTGTTCTTGTCAGCGGCAGAACTCCGCCGGACCGCCCGGTTTCTGAGACACAAAATGGGGACGCGCTGAAACATCCTCGAGGTCAGGTGTAGCCGCTGGAACACGTGAAAACAGCTACCTGGGGTAAGCACGCGCCGCGTCCGGCGACTGCTTCGATTTTCATGGCGCACCTCCTTTCTTGCGCCACATTAACAACGCAACCTAATAGGCAAATGATGGAGAAATTACGAATCGGTAATCTTCGCTGGCGGATAACTCAGGCTGTCGGCGCGACGCAGGGTAGCATGACCGTAAAAGTAGTCCCCACATTGGGCGTGCTGGTTACGGCAATTCGACCACGGTGAGCCTTTACGACGGCTTCAACCAAAGTCAATCCCAACCCGGTGCCCGGCCGTGCCCGGCTCCTGTCGCAGCGGTAGAAGCGCCGAAAAATGTGCGGCAGATCCTCAGGAGCAATACCAACCCCGGTATCACTGACGGCAATGACAGCGAGATTTTGGTCGCTGCCGATCGACACGGTGACCGAGCCCCCCGGCGGGGTGTAATTCACGGCGTTATCGATAAGATTGGCGAGCATACGTTGCAGTGCCTGGAGGACGCCTCGGACTCTGAGATCAGCGTCGATCCGAATTACGAGATCAACGCCCTTGTCTTCGGCCACCGGTTGAAACAATTCGCACGCGTCGTGCGCAAGGCGGCCTATATCGATCTCTTCGGTCCTTTGTTGGCCTGCGGTCGCTTCAGTCTGGGAGATGTAGAGCATGGTGTTGATCATGTCCAAGAGCCGATCGCATTCTTCGACCGTACTGGCCGCTGCGGCCTCATATTCATCGATGGCTTGGCCGTTTGTTAAAGAGAGTTCCGCCATGCCACGGATGCGCGTGATCGGACTGCGCAGGTCGTGGGCGATATTTTCGGTCATCTCTTTCGTCTCGGTAACGAGCGTCTGGATCCGGTCGAGCATGTCATTGAAGGTGACGGCCAGACGATCGATCTCGTCCGCTGCTCCCATCACCGGAACCCTCTGCGCAAGATCGCTCGCTGAAATTGCCCGGGCGGTCCGAATGACTTCTTCGACGTTGGTCATCGCACGCCGGGCCATGAACCAGCCGAGCCCACCGGCCGAAAGCATCAGGAGAACGATTGTGAGAACGAAAATCTGGCGGAACTCGGTCAAAAATTCGTCATTGTCTTCGAGCGACTGGCCGATCTGCAGGATCGTGCCGGATCCGATTCTCGCGTAAATCGTCCGGGCTTTATGGCGCCTCCCGGCGATTTCCAGAGTTTCGAATACCGGCTTGCCATCCCTCGCGAGACGCCCTAATGCAGTTCGGTTGACGGTCAAGGATCCCCAGAAAAACAATTCAGAGGAGGCGATCTCAACACCGTCGGAGCCCAGCAAGCGATAGAAAACCTCCTTTACCCCGTCGGGTTTCGCTTCGAGGAGCATCGTCGCCTTGACTTCGTCGATGCCCTTTGCGGTCAGCAGGTCCGAGAATTCCTCGATGTCTTCGAGCAGGTCCTCGTCTGTCCGATGATCCAGGATCGCGGCAATCTGCAGGTAAAAGATGAGAAAAGCTAGGAGCGATGAAACCGTGAATATTCCCGCGTACCAGAGGGTGAGCCGAAACGCCAGTGTGCGGCGAATGCTACGGAGCTTGGCGAACCACATAGCCGATGCCGCGAATGGTATGGATCAGTTTCGCACGACCGTAGGCCTTGTCGATCTTGTCCCGCAGCCTGCACATACACGCTTCGACCACATTCGTGTGCGGATCAAAATTATAGTCCCAGACATGTTCCATGATCATCGTCTTGGAAACCACTCGCCCAGCGTTGCGCATGAGATACTCGAGCAGCGCAAACTCGCGCGGCTGAAGATCGATTCTTTTTTCTCCCCGGACCACTTCACGGGTCAGCAGGTCGATCGATAGATCCCCGACCTTAAGGCTCGTCGGTTCGGAGACCCCGCTCGCTCGCCGCAGCAACGCCTGAACACGAGCCAAGAGCTCGGAGAAGGCAAAAGGTTTGGTAAGGTAATCATCACTGCCGGTTTCCAGCCCCTTGACCCTTTCGTCTGTGGAGCCGCGTGCGCTCAAAATAATCACCGGCAACTTGCTTTTTTGGCGGCGCAATTCCCCAATGAGAGCCAGGCCGTCTAACTTTGGCAACATGAGGTCGACGATCGCAGCGTCGTAGGGTTCGCCCAGGGCTGCATGCAGACCGGTTTCCCCGTCACTGACGTGGTCCACGGCATAGCCGCTTTGTTTGAGCCCCTTGACGATGAAAGCGGCGGTTTTCGTGTCATCTTCGACCAGCAGCAAGCGCATATGGACCACATCGCTCAGCTCGGGAGCGGCGGAATGTTTTCGAATTTTCCAATCCGTGCAAGGCTCACGGTCGGGCCGCTCACCCATCCCCGGCGATGGTGTTCGGATTATCGCTCTTGACGCAACTTGATGCTACCCATCTCATGGTACCCGGATCTTACGACGCCTCGATCACCCCCGGCTAACGGGAACATTACCAAGTTGTAATATTGCCCATGACGGAAGGCTACGGCAAAATTGCGCAGGACGCTGAATGCGTGTTTTACGAAACGAAGCCCCGATACACTAGGGCAATGAAAAAGGTGCTGATAGGAACGGTTTAGTCATGCCAGCCGCATCCCGGCGCCTAAGCGACTGGGAGCGAAGGCGATTTTACGCGCGGTACCCAAGGTTCGATGAAAGACCTTAGGCGCATACTTACCGGCAGCGCATGCCGAACCGTTCTAATGCTTGCCGCAGTCGTTTCGGTGGCTTCGAGCTCGGGGGATTCGACCGCTGCCACATCCATCGCTCCCTCGTCCCGGCCTCTCGCCGCTTTTGATGCCAAGCTGGAAATCGATATTGAGGACGGCGAAGTCGAGCTGACGGCGACCTTCGCGCTCGGCCCAGGAGACGATAAAATCAATCCTATAACAGA
>JAICHC010000180.1 GCA_025922795.1 Candidatus Binatia bacterium
GCAGGTCGCCGTTTACATCAGCGGCTACGAGGAGGTGTTGCCGGAATTTCAAAAAGATTACCCGGACATCAAAGTCATCTCGGTGACCGGGCGGGGTTCCCAGCTTGCACAAAGATTACTCGCCGAGCGCCGCGGCGATAGATTTCTCGCCGATGTGTTCAATTCCGGCGGCGTGACCACCCACGGGCAGCTCCATGCGAAGGCCAAGGTGCTTGACCCGATCAAGTCCGCTTTGATTCTGCCCGAGGTAACCGACGCCTCGAAATGGTATCAAAAGCAACACCATTATACGGATCCTGAAGGACAGTACGTATTTAGCTACGTCGGCTCGGCGACTTACGGTTCGGTGCATTACAACACCAAGCTGGTCGACGCCAAAGACTTCAAATCCTACTGGGACCTGCTCAACCCCAAATGGAAAGGCAAGTTCGTCGCGCGTGACATTCGCGCTCCCGGACCGGGTTCGGGCAACGCGCGTTTGTTCTACCATCACCCTGATCTCGGGCCGTCATTTGTTCGCAAACTCTTCGGCGAGATGGATATCCAGCTGTTTCGCGACTACCGGCAGGGTCCGGATTGGCTCGCGGTGGGAAAGTATTCCATCTGCTTTTTCTGCGACGTCGATGTTTTGAAGCAGCAGGGACTGCCGGTCGAAACCTTCGGCCCCGGGGCTTTCAAAGAGGGCGGGGGCCTGGTGCAGCAGTTCGGCACGATCACCTTGGTCAACAAGGCGCCGCATCCGAACGCGGCGCGCGTCTTCATCAACTGGCTGCTGTCGCGCAAAGGGCAGATCGCATTGCAAAAGACGCTGGTCAATTCTGAAAGCCCGCCCGATTCGCTGCGAATCGATATTCCCAAAGACGATGTGCCGCTCCTTAGCCGGCGTGTCGACGGCGTCAATTATATCGACACGAGCAAACCCGGGTGGCAGGACATGAAACCGGTTCTCCAGATCATGAACGAAGCGCTCAAGGCGGCGGGCAAGAGCTAGCGGCGGCGCGACGTTGAAAGGAGCGGCGATGAGACTGTCTTGGATCTTGAGCAAGAGCATTCTTATTTTGATCGTGCTGGTCAGCGGCCAGGCGCCGGCGGCGCAGGTCGATGTGTGGAAGGCGGATTGGGAGAAGAGCCTCCAGGCGGCGAAAAAGGAAGGCCAGCTGGTGCTCTACGGCAGCGCCGATTTTGAGAACCTTTTTGCCGAGTTCCACAAGAAGTATCCCGAGATCAAAGTAACCGGCGTTTTCGGACGCGGCGCGGACGTGGCCAAGCGCATGATGTCCGAGCGGCGCGCGGAGAAATACCTGGCGGATCTTTATGTCAACGGCATGACGACCGGCTACAATGTTTTTTATAAGGCGAAAGCGCTCGATCCGATCCCCCCTGTGTTGGTGTTGCCCGAAGTGACGGATGTCACGAAGTGGTGGCAGGGCAAGCACCACTATGTCGATCCTGAAGGTCAATATTTGTTCAACATCAATGGGGAGGCTCGTATCGTTCTCGCTTACAATACCAAGTTGGTCAATCCAAATGAGATCAAGTCCTACTGGGACATTTTGAATCCCAAGTGGAAGGGCAAGATCGTCGCATACGATCCCACTCTCGGCGGCTCGGGCGATGCGATGCGATTTTTCTATCACCACAAGGGACTGGGGCCGGATTTCATCAAGCGGGTTCTTACCGAGACCGACCTGGTGATCAGCACCGACACCCGGCAGATGGGCGATTGGTTGGCGGGCGGCAAGTACGCGATATCAATCTTCGCGCCAATCTCCCGCATGGACTTGGATGTGATGCAGGTGCAAGGATTGCCGGTCAACTGGTTCGACCCGGAGCATCTCAAGGAAGGTGCGTATGTCACCGCCGGTTCCGGCGGCGTCGCGCTGATCAACAAAGCGCCCCATCCCAATGTTTCTAAAATCGCGCTCAACTGGCTGCTTTCGCGCGAGGGACAGATCGCTTATCAAAGGATTTTCACCGAAGGAAACGACGGTCCGGACTCTATGCGTGTGGATATTCCCAAAGACAAAGTGCCGCACGGAAACCGCCGCCCGCAAGGCGATCCGAATCGCTATCTCTTTGTCGATCGCGCCGAATGGATGGATCAGGCGCCGATCCGCAAGTTTGTCAAGGAAGCGTTGTCACAGCGAAAAAAATGATTGCGGAAGCTGGAATCCGATGCTGCACGGCTTCGAGTTGACTTAGAACCGTCTATCGGAAACTATTCAGGGCTGAGACGATCACTGGTCGCATCGCTCTTTCAGATCATGGGGTGAAGCCGTGAGTACTATCGTCATGCGAAAGCTCGTTGTGCTGGTTGCGCTACTCGGTGCGTTCACGCTGAGGGGCACGGGCCATGCGGCCCAAACCGACTGGAAGAAAGACTGGGAGCAGACGCTGGCTGCTGCGAGGAAAGAAGGGCAGGTCACCGTCTATATCTACCGCTACGAAGCTTTGCTCCAGGATTTCAAGCGGGAGTTTCCTGGCATCAACGTCGTGTCGGTCACCGGACGCGGCAGCCAACTCACCAGCCGGATCATGGCCGAGCGGCGCGCGGGTAAGTATATTGCGGATGTTTACAGCGGCGGGACCAACAGTCTTTACAATACGCTTTATAAAGGTAAGGCGCTCGATCCGCTCAAGCCTGCGCTGATTCTTCCGGAAGTCACCGACACTTCGAAATGGTACGGCAACGAGCACCGTTATGCCGATCCGGACGGCCAGTATATTTTCGCTTTCATCGGCTCGCCCAGCAACGCTCAGCTTGCGTACAACACGACTCAGGTCAACGCGAAAGAATTCAAATCGTATCAGGACCTGCTTCAACCCAAATGGAAGGGAAAGATTGTCTCTCTGGACCCGCGCGATACGGGACTCGGGGCGACCATGCAGTTCTATTATTATAGTCCGGACCTCGGCCCGGAGTTTATGAGAAAGTTTTTCGGCGGCATGGACATTACCTACTCGAAGAACTTCCGTCAGATGACCGATTGGCTCTCTCAAGGAAAATTTGCTATCTGCGTGGGCTGCAAAGACTCTCTTCGCGCGAAAAACCAGGGCTTGCCGGTGGACGATTTTGATACCAACGGGTGGAAGGAAGGATCGAGTTTCTCGGCAGGCGGAGGCTCTCTGAGCCTGATGAATCAAGCGCCGCACCCCAACGCCGCCAAGGTGTTTGTCAACTGGTTTTTGTCGCGCAAGGGGCAGATGGCGCTGCAGAAGCTCGGCGACGTGGATGATCCCGCCAACTCGCGACGCATCGATATTCCCAAAGACGGCATACCACCGGACAACCGACTGCAACCAGGGGTGAAATACTTCGACGTGGTGAAACCCGAGTATGGGGACATGAAACCGATCTTCGATCTGGCCAGAAAAATCGTGGCGGAGGCGGAGAAGGGGAAGTAGAAGGACTTTCGTTCAAGTTCCGGATTCAAGGTTCAAAGGTTTTACCGGAGCACCCGGAACTGAGACGCTTTTATGCTCACGCAGGAAGAGAACGAAGCGCTGACGCGTGTCGGCAAGGGCACGCCGGCGGGCGAGCTCTTGCGGCGCTATTGGATGCCGGTTGCGGTTTCCGCTGAGCTGACGGATGAGAAGCCGATCAAAGCGTTGCGTCTCTTGGGCGAAGATCTGGTCGTTTACCGCGATAAGACCGGCCGCCACGGTTTGGTCGGCGAACATTGCCCGCATCGCAAGGCATCGCTTGCTTTCGGACGCGTCGACGAAGAAGGGATTCGCTGCCCCTATCATGGCTGGAAGTACGATGGCACGGGGAAATGTCTCGAGCAGCCGGCGGAGCCGGTGTCGGGTGGCTTTAAAGATAAGATCAAACACATCGCGTATCCGGTGGAGAAACTCGGTGGACTGTTGTGGGCCTACTTGGGTCCCGAGCCGCGACCGCTCGTGCCGCATTGGGACGTGTTAGCGTGGGAAAACGGCAAGCGCTGGATCGAGAAGCACGAAATTTATCATTGCAACTGGCTTCAGCCGATGGAGAACTCGGTTGATCCGTCGCACCTCTACTGGCTGCATGGCGATGCGGCGCATCTCGCTCAGACAGTGGAGCGCTACGACGAAGAGCATCATTTCATTACTTTCAAGTATGGGATCATGAAGCAACGCCGCACTCCGGGCAGAAAACCGGGTGAAGCGGCGCGCCTCGACCAGCACCCGCTGGTTTTTCCGATCACACTGCGGCATGTTTTCCGGGCATTGAAAACCGACGGTTCGTTGCGCCACAACCTGCAAATTCGTGTGCCGGTCGATGACACTCACACCCAAGTTTATGTAGTTTACTTCACGCCCGACGACAACATGCATTCTCCCGCGGGCGCGGATGCGCCCTGGGAATATTTTCCGATCAGAAATGAGAGCGGCGCGTACCGGCTCGAACACGTTCTGGTTCAGGATGCGATGGTCTGGGAAACGCAGGGCGGGCTTACCGATCGAACTCAGGAACACCTTGGGGCCGGCGATGAGGGCATCATCTTGTTGCGGAAAATCCTGCGCGAGCAGATCGACATCGTCCAGCGCGGAGGCGATCCGCTAGGCACACTTCGCGATCCCGAAGAGAATGGTCTGATCGAGTTCGATGTGATTAACGAGCGCGTGGGGCTCTTCGGCAAGCAGCAGAAGGTAGCGTAGCGGGCTGCTGGAAAAGACTCATATGCTTGGTTGCGATCAATTATCTCGCTACACGTACTCGCTCAGTACGCCTACCTTCGTCGATTTTCCGTGCGCCTCACCTCTGAGATCTTTTTTGGGCAGCCTGCAATCCGGTTTTTTCAGCGACAATTGAAAGTTTGGAGGAATCGCTCATGGCGAAAATCACGGCCCAGATCGATCCGAATCTGAAACCGGAGCGGATCGATACTTACAAATACTGGCAGGCGGAGCAAAAGATTCCGGTGGTGCGCGGTTTCTTTGTCGAGGACGTCAACACGCTGCCCTTGGAACACTGGGAGTTGAAGGGCGTGCCCTGCTCAATGGTCGTGCTTGACGGTACCGGCGGCACCAACGACGCGTACGTCTGTGAGATTCCCGCCGGGGGGAAAACCAAGCCCCAACGACACATGTACGAAGAGATGGTTTACGTGACGCAAGGCTATGGCGCCACCAGCGTGTGGCAAAGAGACGGCAAAAAGCACACGTTTGAGTGGGGACCAGGGAGCATGTTCGCCATGCCGCTTAACGCCGATTATCAGCATTTCAATGCCAGCGGTAGCGAAGCGGCCCGCTACTTCGCGGTTACGAATTGCTGTTTCATGATGAACCTGTTTCACAACGTCGATTATATTTTCAACAGCGACTACACGTTCACCGACCGTTTCGATCCGCGCACCGAAGGTTACTTTAGCGGTCAAGGCGAGCTTACCGGCCGATTTTTCCTCACGACTAACTTTGTGCCCGACACCCACACGCTCAAGCTCACAGACTACAGCGAGCGCGGCAAGGGCAGCACCAACATGAAATTCAACCTGGCGAAGAACACCATGGGCGCGCACATCTCCGAGTTTCCGGTCGGGACCTACAAAAAAGGGCATCGGCATGGTCCGGGTGCGCACGTCATCATTCTGAGCGGCCGGGGTTATTCGATCCTGTGGCCGTCGGGCGAGAAGCCGCAGCGCGTCGATTGGAGACCGGGCAGCGTGGTGGTGCCGCCGGATCAATGGTTTCATCAGCATTTTAATGCCGGTGCCGCACCGGCGCGCTATTTGGCGTTGCGCTGGAATAACTGGCGTTACAAATTCATGCGCTCGCAGGACGGCGAGGGCGGCACGTTTACCAGCGTCAAACTTGGCGGCGGGCAGATCGAGTTCGAAGACGAGGATCCGCAAATACATCGGGACTTCGAGGCGGCCATGAAAAAATCCGGCGCACGCTGCAACATGCCCTATCATCCCGGCTGCACGCAAAAATAGGACGAGTGCACGGTTCGGTCGCTCTTTGACTGAACTCGGGTTTCTCGCACCAGAACTGGGCGTCGCTTCGAGCAGAAAAGTCTATGGCCAAAACCGAAAGCGTAAATGTCGCCGCGCCGGCGCGCAGCTCGCTGCCGCCGCTCGACGGCGGCACGCTGTTCATGACTCTACTGATCGGCTTCATGGGCTTTTACGTCATTTATCCGCTGGTGCTGATCGTCATCAACAGTTTCAACACATCGACCATCGCCGAGCCTCCGGTCTATGGTCTAGGAGCGTGGCGCGAAGCCTTCAGCGAGCCGGGGATCTGGC
>JAICHC010000181.1 GCA_025922795.1 Candidatus Binatia bacterium
CGATCAGTTCCAAAGTGCCTCACCTGCCGGTCGTTCAGCTGGTCTTGCAGGGTAAAGAGCGAGTCGAAAAAATCCGCGAGCAAACCCAGAATATCGAATGAAACGACCGATTGCGCCGGCCAAGCGGCTAGGGATAATTTTTATCCTGTCCGCCCCCTCTGGCGCTGGTAAGACGACCCTCTACAACGGCCTTCGGGAAATCTATCCTGAAATTGAACTTTCGGTTTCTTGTACGACAAGGGCACGGCGGCCCGGCGAAGTGAACGGCCGCGATTACCGCTTTTTGACCGATCGGCAATTCGATGAGCTCAGGCGCCGGGGCGATTTTGCCGAATGGGCCAAGGTCCACGATTACTTCTACGGCACCCCGAAACGGCCGCTGCAGCGCTGCGTCCGGGCCGGACGAGATATTCTCCTCGATATCGATGTTCAGGGCGCGCGTCAGATTAAGCAAGTCTGTCCGGAAGCCGTCTCGATTTTCCTTTTGCCGCCGTCGCTGCGCGAGCTCGAGCGCCGTCTAGCGGCGCGTGGAACCGACGGCAGGGAAACCATTCGCCGCAGGCTCGCCAACGCCCAAGGTGAAATCGGTGAAATAATCCATTATGATTACTATGTTGTGAACCGTGAGGTCAAAGAGGCGGTGGGCGCGCTCAGCGCAATCGTGAAGGCTGAACGCTCCAGAATATCGCGGGTGAGCGGATGGCGGCTGGAGCCGTTGCGCCGGAAGGCGCGCGAGGGTCGATGGCCAAAGAAATAAAAATCAACGAGCTGGTCGAGAAAGTCCAGTCGTATTATCCGGCCGCGGATATCGACTTGATTCGCAGCGCCTACGATTTTTCGGCCAAAGTGCATCAAGGCCAAAAACGGCTCTCGGGCGAGCCTTATCTGATTCACCCGATGGCAGTGGCGGATATCATCGCCGATCTTAAGCTCGACGTTCCCAGCGTTGTCGGCGGTCTCTTGCACGATACGGTTGAAGACACCTTGACGACGCTTGATGAGCTGAAAAGTTTATTCGGCCGCGAGATTGCTACGCTGGTCGACGGCGTGACCAAATTGGGGCGAGCCAACTTCAGCAGCCGCGAGGAAAAGCAGGCGGAAAACTTTCGCAAGATGTTGCTGGCGATGGGCAAGGACGTGCGGGTCATTTTGATCAAACTCGCCGACCGCGTGCACAACATGCGCACCCTCGATCACATGCCGCAGCAAAAACGCATTCTGATCGCCCAGGAGACCCTGGATATCTATGCGCCGTTGTCACACCGGCTCGGCATCGCCTGGATCAAGAGTGAGCTCGAGGACCTGGCGCTCAAGTATCTTCATCCGGAGGTTTACTACCAGCTCAAACGCAATGTCGCCAAGAAAAAAAGTGACCGGGAGAAGTACATCGATGAAGTGAATTCGATCATTACCAAAAAACTCGAAGGCGAAGGCATCGAAGCCGAGGTGAGCGGGCGGCCGAAGCACTTCTACAGCATCTACCAAAAGATGGAGAGCCAGAACCTGCTCTATGACCAGATCTACGATCTGGTGGCGTTCCGGATTTTGGTCGATACGCAGCGCGAATGTTACGAAGCCCTTGGGCTGATTCATTCGCAGTGGCGCCCAGTGCCGGGCCGGTTTAAAGATTATATCGCGCTTCCCAAGCTCAACATGTATCAATCGTTGCATACCAGCGTGATCGGCCCGTACGGCGAACGAATTGAGATCCAGATCCGGACGCATGAAATGCACCGGGTCGCCGAGGAGGGGATTGCGGCGCACTGGCGCTACAAGGAAGGCGAAGAGTTTCAGGTCAGCGACATTCAAAGATTCGCATGGCTCAGGCAACTGCTCGAATGGCAGGAAAACCTGCAGGATCCCCAGGAGTTTTTGCACAGCTTGAAGGAGGACTTGTTCTCCACTTCGATGTATGTGTTTACGCCCAAAGGCGACCTGCTGAACTTTCCCAAGGGTTCCACGGTAATCGACTTCGCCTACCGGATTCACTCTGAAATCGGCCAGCGTTGTTCGGGGGCGCGGGTCAACGGCCAATTGGTTTCGCTCAAATATATCCTGCGCAGCGGCGATACGGTTGAAATCATTACCACGCCCCAGCAGGCGCCGACCCGGGATTGGCTCAAATGGGTGAAAACACCGCGCGCGCAATTAAAAATCCGCAACTGGCTTAAGGCGCAACAGCGCGAGCGCAGCGTGCTCCTCGGCAAGGAGATTCTCGAAGGCGATCTGCATCGCTACGGGCTCAACTACGCAGGGTTGCGCGATGAAGGCAAGATCGCCTGGCTGACCAAAGAGTTGGCGATGAAAGACGAAGAAGCATTGTTGGCCGGAATCGGCTACGGGCGAATCACCACCCGCCATGCGCTCGCCAAGTTGCTCCCTGCTGATAAGCTCGACGCGGGAATAAAAAAGGGGGATGGCGCGCTCGAGTCGCTATTTCGCGTGGTATCGAAGCAGAAGCGCGGTCTGGGCATTCGCGTCAAGGGTATCGACGACGTGCTCGTGCGGTTTGCGCTATGCTGCCATCCACTGCCCGGTGAGCATATCATCGGTTTCATCACGCGCGGTCGCGGTGTCACCATCCACACCGTTGGTTGTCCGACCGTGCTCGAAAGCGATCCGCACCGGAAAATCGACGTGAGTTGGGAAGCCACCGACCAGGCTCCAAGGCCGGTGAAAATTGAAGTGACCTGCGTCGACCAGCCGGGCTTGCTGGCCGCTATCAGCGCGGCTATTACCAACGCCGAGGCGAATATCGCGCGCGCTCAAGTCCGAACTTTTACCAGCCAGCGCGCGATCAATACCTTCGAAGTGATGATTAAGGATTCCGAGCACCTCAATCGGGTGTTGCAAAACGTCGCCAAAGTCGACGGCGTCTACAGGGCCGTGCGCGCGCGCGGCAGAACCGGCGGCAAAGTCGAGTCAGATCACATCCAGAAAGAGGAGCTGCACTGATGCCGGCGGGCGAATGGGCTAGGCGACCTTCTGAACCCGGCCCGAGTGTATGCAATCGGTGCAAACCAGAGCGCGTTTGACTTGGCCTTCAAACTTCGCTTTGACCCGCTTAAGATTAGGCTGCCAGGTGCGCTTGGATTTGTTATTGGCGTGGCTGACATTGTGACCGACCGATCTTTTCTTGCCGCAAATCGTACAGACTCTAGCCATTTTGTTTTCTTATCCTCTCAATGATTTCGGTTGTGGAAAACCCCTTTAAATACGGGATCACGGCGACCCGCCCGCCATCCCGTTCGACGATATCGGCCCCGATGATTTTGTCGCCGCTCCAGTCGCCGCCCTTCGCCAAGACATTCGGCTTTATCATGCTGATGAGCCGATAGGGATCAGGCTCGTCGAATAGAACGACATAATCTACCATCTCCATAGCCGCGATCAACTCGACCCGGTCATTCTCCGGTAGGATCGGGCGTGTCGGGCCCTTGATCGTTTTCACCGAACGGTCGCTATTGACTCCGACAACGAGGATATCGCCATGGGCCTTGGCTTGGCGCAAAAGATGCACATGGCCGCGGTGCAAAAGGTCGAAGCAGCCGTTCGTAAAAACGATCTTTTTGCGGCTTTGGCGCGCTTCGGCGGCGAGTTCGGCGATCTCGTCGAGATTTTTTAGTTTGCCCGGCACTTTCCATGGGGTAACACGATAACCTGCTGTTTTCAATTAAAAATTGCGTCACGTCGGTACGAAGCCAGCTTGACCCCGAGGCAAAATTTGGTTAAGGTCCAACACACAGAAAATAACCCTCTGCTTAGCTTCGTTGTCGACTAAATTAGGAGGCCACATGGAATATCAGGATCTGCGGGACTGGATCCAAATCGCCGAGGAGATGGGCGAACTTAAGACGCTGAAGGGATGTGATTGGAATCTGGAAATCGGTGCGATCACCGAGATCGTGGCCCATAAGGAAGACGGTCCGGCCGTGCTTTTTGAAGACATCAAGGGCTATCCCAACGGCTACCGTGTGTTGTCCAACTCGCTTTCATCGCGCAAACGCTTGGCTTTGACGCTGGGGCTTCCCTCCGGCGAAAGCAAAATGGATTTCGTCAAAATCTGGAAAGACAATTACAAGAGCATCAAGCCGGTACCGGCGAAATTCGTCAAGAAAAGCGGGTTATTCGAAAATGTCTACAAGGACGGCGACATCGACATGTTCAAGTTCCCTACGCCCCTTTGGCATGACAAAGACGGCGGCCGTTATATTGGCACGGGCAGCGTCGATATCACGCGCGACCCAGACGAAGGCTGGGTTAATTACGGCACCTACCGGGTCATGATCCACGACAAGAACAAGCTGGGCTTCTATATTTCGCCGGGCAAGCACGGCCGCATTCAGCGGGAAAAATACGCCGCCAGCGGCAAGCCCTTCAAAATCGCCATGTCGTTTGGCCACGATCCACTCACTTTTCTGGCGGGCAGCATCGAAGTGCCGTACGGCGTGCCTGAATACGAATTCATCGGCGGTTTGCGCGGCGCGCCGTTCGAGATGATCGAAGGCGAGTACTCGGGCCTACCGATTCCGGCGAATGCAGAAATCGTTATTGAGGGTGATGTTCACTTCGATAATCCCAAGGTGGAAGGTCCGTTCGGCGAATGGACCGGCTATTACGCCAGCGCGGAACGCGCCGAACCGTGGGTCGAGGTAAAGCGGCTTTATCACCGTAACGATCCAATCATTCTGGGTTCGCCCCCGGGCCGGCCGCCGGCAGAACTCGGATGGTACCGCTCTTATCTCCGCTCGGCTTTGATCTGGGACGAGATGGAAAAAGCCGGCGTGCCGGACGTCAAAGGCGTTTGGCTTACGGTCTCCGGCGGCAGCCGTTTAATGATGGTGGTTTCGATCAAGCAGCGCTATCCCGGTCATGCCAAGCAGGCGGCGGTCGTCGCATCCCAATGCCATGCGGGCGCTTACCTGGGGCGGTTCGTGGTTGTCGTCGACGACGATATCGACCCATCGAACACCGACGACGTGATCTGGGCCATGTCGAGCCGCTGCGAGCCCGAACAGGACATCGATATTCTGCGGCGCTGCTGGAGCGGTCCGCTCGATCCGATCATTCATCCGACCAAGAAGGGCTTCAACTCGCGCGCGATTATCGATGCGACGCGCCCCTACGAGTGGATGAAGGACTTCCCGCCGGTTGCCGAGTCGAGCAAAGAGGTGCTCGACGCCACAGCCAAGAAGTGGGGCGCGGAGTTGTTCGGAACCAACGGCAAAAAGTAAGCGCGCTCAGGACAGCTTTATTAAGTCACTAGGAGGGCAAGTCGATCACGATAGTGGTCGGCTTGCCTTTTTTTATGACCTCGAGCTTGATTTGGCCGGCCGACTTGGCTGCTTGGATCGCGCTTTCAAGTTCCTTCGCCGAAACCACACTCTGCTCGTTCACTTTCGTGATAATATCGCCGCGCTGCAGCCCCGCATTCATGGCGGCGCTGCCGATCAGCACGTCGGTAACAATCGCGCCTGTTTGTTGTTGGCTGTCGAAAAGCTTGGCCAGTTCGGCAGTCAAATCTTGCGCCTGGACGCCTAGCTTTTTTTGCGTTTGTTCGGCCCGGGCGGTGCCCTCCGGCAGGGGCTTGGATTTGGCCAGCACTTGAGCCGCGACGAAGATCGGTGCCTTCATGCGCAACGCAAGCGCGATGGCGTCGCTCGGCCGGCTATCGACCTGCAAATGTTGGCCCTTGGTCATTAGCGAAAGAAACGCAAAATAAGTGTTGTTCCGCAGTTCGGTGATCGTCACCCGCTGCAACGTCGCGTTGAGCCCCTGAAGAATATTGCGGATCAAATCGTGAGTCAGCGGACGCGGAAGTTTGACATGTTCCAGTTCCAAGGCGATCGCTTTTGCTTCGGGGACGTCGATCCAGATCGGAAGCGCTCGTTTATCGGCGACGGTTTCAAGAACAACGACCGGCGTTTGCGTGTTGGGATCGATCAAGAGCGTCTTGACTCGTGTCTCGACCGAGCCGGTTTCCTGCGCGGCCTCAAGATGGGACATGGGCATTGCGAGCGCACAAACAACAATCATCCAATAACTTGATTTCATGAACCGCCTCCTCATCCTCGATGACTCATGGCCTACCCGAAGAATTAACGTGCTGAACGCTTTCGCCGCGCGGCTTTTGTTGACCGCGGCATATGCGCTACATTATCGTCGAAGAATGGAGCGGAACCAAGGGTGAAGATTCAAATTCTTTCCGCCGCCATGGCGAGCCG
>JAICHC010000182.1 GCA_025922795.1 Candidatus Binatia bacterium
AAGGACACGAAGGTTCAGGAATATTACTTTTTAATCTCCTACTTCGTGCTCTTCGTGTCCTTCGTGGTGAGGTGTCTCTTGCGATTTTGGTTGCGGCTCGCCGCGCTGGGCTCTTCGTGCCCTCCGTGGTGAGATGTCGTTGCGATTTTGGTTGCGGCTTTGCCGCACGGGGTGCTTTGTCGTGATCGCGCATTTCAAATCCCGGATTACCGCGCATAAGAGGCTTTGCCGGTCACTGTCCCCCTTTTTAATTTTTTACTTTTACTTTTTAATTTGCTTGTAGCGATTGAACCGCATGCTCCGCCGCTCGCATGCCCAGGCCCAACGACGCGAGCAAACCGTTGCCGGGAAGGTAGCCCTCCAAGCCCTTGCCCGACACACCGACAGCGACTCCGCCGCCGGCGTAGAGGTTCGAAATGATCGAGCCGTCGGCGCGCAGGACCTGGCCGTCGGAATTTACCTTCAAGCCGCCTTGCGTGTGGTAGAGCGCCACCGTCACCTTGATGCCATAGAACGGTCCTTCGAGCGGCCGGGGCAGCGTCCGACCGAAAGCGTCTTTGCCGCCGCTCGCAGCCCTTTCGTTGTAATCGCAAATGGTTTGCTTAAGCCCTTCGGCATTGATTGCCAATTTGTACGCAAGCTCTTCCGGAGATTCGGCCTTTAGCAAAAGGCCCGCGTCGAAAAGCGCCGATAGACTTCTCAGGCCGGGTGCGTTTCGATGAAGCTGATAGATGCGTTCATCAAAGATCTCGTACGCCTGCTTGCCCGGTAGATCGAGCATTTTGACGCCGAGGCCACCGGGATATCGGGTCTCGTCGACGAATCGCCGGCCGCCATCGTCGACCATGACGCCGCCGGATAGCGCCACCTCAGGCGGCACCGCGCGCTTGCCCGGACCGATGTACGCCGGATACGGCTGGAACGCGCCCATGTTCTCGGTTGCGGCTCCCGCAATTAAACCCATTTTGATGCCGTCGCCGGTGCTGCCGTGATGGCCCGGAAAGGGAATATCGACTGCTTTGGGAATATACCGGGACAACAGCTCCGCACTCGCGCCGAATCCGCCCGTAGCCAGAATAATTCGGCGCGCCGCCTGCGTACCATCTTTCGTTACCACGCCCGTCACTGCGCCGCTCGCATCCTGTTTAAGCGAGAGCACCGGCGTCGAGAAGCGCGCCTGAATATTTTTTTCGCGCTGGACGGCCTCGAAGAGAAAGTCGGTGATGGTCTTATCGGCTTTCCACGAGTGCGATCGCTGCGCGCTGTGACCGAAAGCAAACTCGCCGATCTGAAATTCGATGCCGGCCACGTCCATCAGAAAGTCGGCGACTCGCCCAGAGGTTTCCGTCAGCACACGGGTGAGAACGGCATCGCTCTGATGATTGTTCCGGCGCAAAATATCCTGCGCATAAAGCTCCGGGATGTCATCGATTTTCAACTCGCGCTGGCGCCGGCTGCCGGCGGCTCGGATGCCTTTCGAAGAGAAAGCCGTCCCGCCACCGGGTCGGTCCGTCTTTTCGAGCAGCAATACTTGCGCGCTCTTCCTGGCAGCGACCAGAGCCGCCATCAGTCCGCAGCCCCCTGCGCCGATCACGAGTATATCGCTGTCGAAACTTTGCATTGGACCCTCCACACGGTACGAAAGCGACAATATTTGAAAGCTGTCTATGATTTCAACTTGAGAAGAACGGATAATTGACAAAGGTCGCCGTAAAGAGAAAACTAACGTAGCCAGGCGAGCCTGACCCCGCGGAAGGACGACGGATGGTCGGGCGGTTGATCTGTCGAAACCACGAAATGGAGTAGCGCCATGATGATTCGCTTGAAAGTCGATTCTCGCGCCTGCTTGCTAGACAGCACACCGCCGGGATCTCTCGCCCACGACTCGCTCTCCGGCGCCCCGGTTGTCAGCCGGCCAGGCGATACGGCCGGGGGTCTTTACGAAATAGACTGCAGCGAGAGCGTATGTGATGAGCTTTTGAAGGTCGCCTTGACGCATTGCCCCGGCGCTCTGCGCGAGCTCGAAGCGCAGATCGGCCGTCAAACTCAGACATAGCATTTGAGTTCTCGCTCGGGACCAAAATATTCATGGCAAAAAAAGTCAGTGCCGGTCTTCTGCTGTACCGCCGGCGTGACGAGCTTGAAGTTTTCCTCGTTCATCCCGGCGGGCCGTTTTGGGTAAAGAAGGATGCCGGGGCGTGGTCGTTGCCGAAGGGAGAAATTGGGGCAGGCGAGGACCCGCTTGAGGCCGCCAAGCGTGAACTTATTGAAGAAACGGGTTTCACGATCGACGGTGAATTTCGGCGACTCGAGCCGGTGAAGCAATCCGGCGGCAAGATAGTTCACGCGTGGGCAATCGAAGCCGACTGCGATCCCTCTCAGCATCGAAGTAATTTATTCTCCATGGAGTGGCCACCCAAATCCGGCCAGACGCAGCAGTTTCCGGAAGTCGATCGAGCCGGATGGTTCAATATTCCAGAGGCACGCAAGCGGATCATTGCCGGACAATTAGGGCTTCTCGACCAGCTCGTCTCGGCTCTCGGCAAAGAGCCCGATGCGTCACAGCCTAAATGCCGGAGGTTGTCCTGACTAGAACTTTGTTTATTACCCGCCGTCCCCCGCCGTTTTCGCCACGGTTCTCGGCCGACGGCACTGACAAGCCGAAAACTTCGAAAAAAATCCCAATATTTTTTTTCGCACTGTCCTAAACTCGCCCGTTCATTCGTCGTACAATTGAAGAAAGCAAACGATCAGTAATTGAAACGGGACAGACGTGGGTTGTGGGCAACACAAGTTCGACGGCGGAGTGAACGCTCGTCGTAAGCACTTGGCCGGTGACAAAGATCGCGCGAAAAGGGAGGAGCAAAGAATGAGCGGAGTACGGGTTCTAGTTGGAACAAGGAAGGGCGCGTTCGTGCTGACCTCGGACGCAAAGCGCCAACGGTGGGACATCAGTGGCCCCCACTTTGCGGGCTGGGAGATCTATCATCTCAAGGGATCACCAGCCGATCCGAACCGGCTGTACGCGTCTCAACACAGCAGCTGGTTTGGGCAGATCATCCAGCGATCGAGCGACGGCGGGAAGACGTGGGAGGTGCCCGGCGGAGAGAAAATGCCCGAGCCGTACGATCCACCGGTCGGCGTAAGCAACAAGTTTGTCTACGACACATCTCCTGAAACCGGCAAACCTCTCACCACCCACCAGTGGTACGATGGCACGCCGCATCCGTGGGAGTTCAAGCGTGTGTGGCATCTCGAACCGTCACTCAACGATCCGAACACAGTTTACGCCGGAGTCGAAGACGCCGCCTTGTTCCGCTCGACCGACGGCGCGCAGACATGGCACGAGCTTGCTGGTCTGCGCGGCCACGGCTCGGGATCGTCTTGGCAACCGGGGGCCGGCGGAATGTGCCTGCACACGATCCTTCTCGACCCGAGCGATCCTCAGCGAATTTTCATCGCCATTTCCTCTGCAGGCGCCTTCCGCACTGGAGACGGCGGCAAGACCTGGCAACCAATCAACCGCGGCTTGCATTCGCTCTACATTCCCGACGCGACCGCCGAGGTTGGCCATTGCGTCCATCGTATCGCGATGCATCCGTCTCGGCCGGGCGTGTTGTTCATGCAGAAGCACTGGGACGTGATGCGCAGCGATGATGCCGGGGAATCGTGGCATGAAATCAGCGGCAACCTGCCGACTGACTTCGGCTTTCCCATTGACGTTCACGCGCACGAGCCGGAAACCATTTACGTCGTTCCGATCAAGAGCGACTCGGAGCATTATCCGCCCGACGGAAAGCTGCGCGTGTACCGCAGCCGGACGGGCGGCAACGAGTGGGAGCCGCTCACGAAGGGCCTGCCGCAAAGCGACTGCTACGTCAACGTGTTGCGCGACGCGATGGCCGTCGACTCGCTTGATTCCTGCGGCGTATACTTCGGCACCACCGGCGGCCAGGTCTACCTATCGCCGGACGGCGGGGACAACTGGGCGCCGATCGTGCGCGATCTTCCGGCCGTGGTTTCCGTCGAGGTCCAGACCCTGCCATGATTCGCGTCGTGCTACCCACCCATTTGCGCAAGCTCGCGCGCGTCGACGGCGAGGTCCAGCTCCACGTCGAGGGTAAGGTCACTCAACGGTCGGTTCTCGACGCGCTCGAGGATTGTTATCCGATGCTGCGCGGAACGGTCCGCGACCAGGTCACCTATAAGCGCCGCGCGTTCGTGCGCTTCTTCGCCTGCAGTCAGGACCTCTCTCACGAGCCGCCCGACACGCCGCTGCCCGATGCGGTCGCGGCCGGGGCAGAGCCTTTTATGATCGTCGGGGCGATTGCAGGCGGTTAGCTTGACCGTCCCATCAAGGCAGTCAATCCGAGCACAAGCTTGCTTGGCCTGCGGGAATAAACTTTAAAAGGGAGAAAGCATTGCGACTAAGATTTTCGTAAATTTGCCGGTGAAAAATCTCAATAGCTCGGTAGAATTTTTCACCCAGCTTGGCTTTAGTTTCAATCGGCAATTTACCGACGAGACGGCTACCTGCATGATCGTGACCGACGGCATATTCGTCATGCTTTTAACCGAAACCAAGTTCAAGACGTTTACGCCTAAAGAGATTTGCGACGCAAAGATACACCGAAGTGCTTGTGTGCCTGGCTCTTGAAAGCCGGGCAAAAGTCGATGAAATGGTTCAAAAAGCGGTGGCCGCCGGCGGCACGACTTACAATGAGCCGCAAGACCACGGTTTTATGTACGCCCACGGATTTCAGGATCCCGACGGCCACATTTGGGAACTTATTTTTATGGAATCAAGCGCGCTCAAAGGTTAAGCGCGATCGGAAACAGCGCTGTGACTCACCCGACCCCTTTGACCCGTGTCGCGTACCGCGCCGAGCAATCGGCAGAGGATGAAGGAGAGTGCACATGAAATACAAAGGCAGTTGTCACTGCGGCAAGGTTGCGTTCGAGGTCGAAGGCGATCTCAATGGCGCGATGGCATGCAATTGCTCCATATGTTCACGGAAAGGATCTCTTCTGTGGTTTGTCCCCCGGGACCAGCTACGGTTGCTTACATCGGATCAGGAGATCGGCACTTACACGTTCAACAAGCACGTCATCAAGCACCGCTTTTGCCGAACCTGCGGCATTCATCCATTCGGAGAAGGCGTCGATCCAAAGGGAGATCGGATCGCCGCCATCAATATTCGATGCCTCGAAGAAATCGACCTGGGAAGCGTTCCGGTTCAACACTTCGACGGAAGGTCGCTGTAAAGCTAATCCACCCCGACAATGCCGGCAAACATCCCTTTTAGAGTGGTAACCGTGGCCAATCGCCCTATCGGAGCCGAGCCATGAACTATGCTTTGTGGATCATTCAGTGGCTGCTCGCGCTCCTTTTTTTATTCGCCGGCGGCATGAAGCTGGTGCTGCCGATCGAGGAGATGACGAAGCAGATGCCGTTACCGCTGCCGGGCCTGTTCTTGCGTTTCACCGGAGTCGTCGAAGTGCTCGGCGCGATCGGTCTGATCTTGCCCTGGCTGCTGCGCATACGGCCGGGTCTGACACCGTTGGCGGCCGCCGGGTTGGCGATCGTTATGATCGGCGCGACCGTGTACACGTTGGCTGCTGGTGATTTCACCGCGGCGCTGATCCCGCTGTTGGTGGGTCTCCTCTCGGCGTTCGTTGCCTATGGGCGCTGGCGTCTCACGCCGAAACGCGGCAAATGACTCTATGGCGCGTGAGATAGGCTCAGCTTAGCACCGCGTCATTTCTCTCCTCGCAGCCGTTCCTCAGCCCGCCGAGCGTGGGTCATTGCATGATCGATATCCGGGACCATCTCGGGGCAACACTGCTTGGCTATTTCGAGGATGATGCGCGTTTGCCTCTCATCACAACGAATCGTGTAGCCGCGAAACGACACGCCCTCCAGAGAATGATCGATCCGGCCGGCCTTCTCGACCGCCTCGTAGGCGGCAGATTCGGTAGGGACGTGGCTCCGCAGGCGGTTGTAATCTCGCGGAGTAAGCTTAATCAATATCTCCATGCCAAAAGGTCGCTCCCTAGTTTCTCCTTGCCTCCAAACCTTTGCGCCAAAATGCAACGGCGCGTCAACCATGCCGCGCGCGAGTCCGCGCGGCTTTCCGAGCGGCCGCGGAACGGACTTTGGGTCCTTTGGTGCGCGCTGCCCGACGCGCACTGGCCGAGCGCTTGGCCCGTGTGCGCCTTC
>JAICHC010000183.1 GCA_025922795.1 Candidatus Binatia bacterium
AGGAGTTCGCAAGATCACGAAGATTTAAGAACGCAAACTACCAAACGCTTCGTGTCCCTCGTGCGCTCGTGGTGCGATTTCTTCGCTTATTTTTACGTGCTCAGATTAACCAGCACGCGCCCGCGAATGCCGCCTTTGAGTATCTCGTCGATCTTTGGACTCAATTCTTCAAGGGATACTTCCGTTACCATGCTGCCGATGTTGACCTTCCACTCACCGGCAAGTTTGCTCCACGCCATTTGTCGGGCACGCATAGGAATCTCGACCGAGTCGACTCCGAGCAAGCTCACGCCGCGGAGAATAAATGGAAAAACGTTGACGTTGAGCTCGTGCGACATGGCGTTGCCGCACGCAGCAACCAGGCCGCCATACTTGGTCGTCTTCAGGGCAGTTGCCAAAATATTTCCGCCGACCGTGTCGACGACTCCGGCCCAGCGCGGCTTTTGCAGTGGCCGGCCCGAGGTGTCGTTCGCCTCCTCCCGTGAAATAATCGCTTTGGCGCCCAGCCCGGTGAGAAACTCGTGTTCGCTCGACTTGCCGGTTGCCGCGACCACCGTGAAACCCAGCTTGGCAAGAATCGCGACCGCCACGCTGCCGACGCCGCCGGTGGCGCCGGTCACCAACACTTCGCCGGCATCCTTCGATAGCCCGCTCGCCATCAAACGGATGATGCACAACGCTGCCGTGAGTCCTGCGGTCCCGTAGCTCATGCTGTCTTTCAAGGTCAGGCCTTGAGGCAATTTAGTCGCCCAAAGCGCCGGTACGCTGATGTATTGGCCGAAGCCGCCGGAGGTGTTCATCCCTAGATCGAAGCCGGTGACCGTAACTTGATCGCCTACGGCAACAAGTTTTGTCGTGGAGTCCACCACCATGCCGGCGGCGTCGATGCCAGGCGTATGCGGATATTTTCTCGTCACGCCTTTGTTGCCGGTCGCGGACAGCGCGTCTTTGTAATTCAATGACGAGTATTTAACTTCGATAATCAGCTCTCCTGCCGGCAAGTCGTTCAATGCCCGCTGCTTAATCTCGCGGATGAATGTCTTTTCGGCCGTCTCCGAAACCACCATTGCCTTAAATGTCTGCGGCAAAGCCATGGGCTAACTCCTAGTTCTGTCTTAATACGTGAGATTTCTCCTCTTCAGCGCTATCCAATGGAGAGGCAAACTGTCAAGAGCCGAGTTTGAGGATAAGTCTGCTGAATGAAACGGCTTGAACGGACTCGTGGTCTGACGACAACTTGCAATGACCGCGGTCTTGAGGGCAAATAAGGCCTGGAGGAGATTCTTTATGGCAATCGAAGCAGGCGCAGGTCTCGCAGGCGTTATCGCCGGCCACACGGCAATCGCGACGGTCGGCAAAGAAGGCAAAGGCCTGACCTATCGCGGTTACTCGATCCACGATCTGGCTGAACATTCGACCTTCGAGGAAGTCGCCTACCTGCTCATCTACGGACATCTGCCCAAGCGAGCGGAGCTCGAGGAATACCAGGCGAAGCTGCGCGGACTACGAGCCCTGCCCGCGCAGCTAAAAACCGTGCTCGAGCTTATTCCCCGGAGCACGCATCCGATGGATGTCATGCGCACGGGCTGCTCGATGCTCGGTACAGTGGAGCCCGAGGGAGCCGGGCATGATCAAATCGCAGTGGCCAACCGGCTGACCGCATGTTTCAGCGCGATGCTGCTCTACTGGCACCATTTTCACGAGCAAGGCCGGCGCGTCGATACCGAGACCGACGACGAAACGACGGCGGGTCATTTTCTTCATTTACTGCACGGCAAGAAGCCCGACGAGCTGCATCGCCGCGCCATCGACGTGTCACTGATTCTCTACGCCGAACATGAATTCAACGCGTCGACGTTCACGGCACGGACCATTGTCTCCACCCTGCCCGATTTTTATTCGGCGGTGACCGGCGCCATTGGCGCGCTGCGCGGGCCGCTGCACGGTGGCGCCAATGAAGCCGCCATGGATCTGATCGAAAAGTTTAACAGCGCGGACGAAGCTGAAAAAAGCCTGCTTGAAATGCTCGCCGGCAGGAAGCTCATTATGGGATTTGGCCATCGTGTCTATAAGGTTTCCGATCCACGTTCCGACATCATCAAAGGCTGGTCCAAGAATCTCGGCAAAGCGGTCGACGACCGGCGGCTTTTTACGGTCTCGGAACGTATCGAGCAAGTGATGCGGCGCGAAAAAAAGATGTTTCCGAATTTGGATTTCTATAGCGCCACCGCCTATCATTTTTGCGGCATCCCGACGGCGATGTTCACGCCACTCTTCGTGGTCGCCCGGATTACCGGGTGGGCGGCGCATATCATCGAACAGCGCGCTGATAACCGTTTGATTCGGCCTAACGCCGATTATGTCGGTCCCGATCCGAGACCATTCGTGCCAATCGAAAAAAGATAAAAGTTCAAGACTCGAGATTGAAAAGTCAACGTCTCTCGCAGCCTTGAACTTTGGACCTTGAACGGCTTTTTAGGGATGATTATGAGCTCCGCGGTTTCCAACATTCGCCCCGCGCCGGATCCGATTCTCGTCGAACTTGCGAAGTATGCTGCGCATTATATTTGCGACAGCCGCGAAGCCATCGACACCGCACGCTACAATCTGATGGATACACTCGGCTGCGGTCTGCTTGCGCTGCGCTATCCGGATTGTGCCAAACATCTCGGGCCGATCGTTTCTGGCGCCACCCTGACCCATGGCGCACGCGTTCCCGGTACGAATTGGCAGCTTGAGCCGGTGCACGCCGCGTTCAATATTGGCGCGATGATCCGCTGGCTCGATTTCAACGACGCCTGGCTCGCCGCCGAGTGGGGCCACCCGTCGGACAACTTGGGAGGCATTCTCGCACTGGCCGACTACCTGACCAGAAGCGGACAGAAATCTTTTACGATCGGCGACGTCTTGCAGGCGATGATCCGGGCGCACGAGATCCAGGGCATCTTGGCGCTGGAAAATAGTTTCAATCGTGTCGGCCTGGACCATGTTTTGCTCGTGCGCGTCGCCACCGCCGCCGTTGCGGCTGCAATGCTTGGGGGTTCACCAGAACAAATCATCAGCGCCCTGTCCAATGCCTGGGCCGACGGCGGCGCACTGCGGGTTTACCGCCATGCCCCGAATACCGGGCCGCGCAAGTCCTGGGCGGCGGGCGACGCTACCAGCCGTGGCGTGCGCCTCGCGCTGATGGCGCTGCAGGGAGAGATGGGTTATCCATCGGCTTTGACGGCCAAGCAGTGGGGCTACTATGACGTGCTGTTTGGTGGCAGATCCTTCAAGCTCGGCAGGCCGCTGGGCTGTTATGTGATGGAGAACGTGCTCTTTAAGATCTCCTTTCCCGCCGAGTTCCACGCCCAAACCGCCGTGGAATGCGCGCTTCAGCTACACGGCCAGGTCAAGGATCGCTTGAACGACATTGAAGCAGTCACCCTCACAACGCAAGAATCGGCGATTCGCATCATCGACAAGTCGGGGCCGCTGCACAATCCCGCCGACCGCGATCACTGCCTTCAATATATGACCGCGATCGGGCTGATCTTCGGCGAGCTGACGGCCGATCATTACGAAGACGCGATCGCCCGTGACCCGCGCATTGATGCGCTTCGTGCAAAGATGGTTTGCGTCGAAGAGCCGCGCTACTCAGAGGACTATTTGGATCCGGCGAAGCGCTCGATTGCCAACGCGGTCCAGGTTTTTTTTAAAGATCGTTCGAGTACGGAGAAGATCGCCGTCGAGTACCCGGTCGGCCACCGCCGCCGCCGCGCCGAAGGCATACCGCTGTTGATGAAAAAATTCGAAGCCAACTTGGCGTCGCGCTTCGCGCCGACGCAAGCCGAAAAGATCTTGCGGCTGTGCGACGATCCACCGGCACTGGACGCGATGCCTGTGGATAAATTCACGGATCTGTTCGTACGGACGGTATAGCGTCTGTGGTTTGGAGTTTAGAGTTGGATCTAAACCGAAACACCCTAAACCGTAGACTCGAGGCTGGAGATCTAGGTTCGAGCGAGAATTGAGTTAAGTTAATCTGAGGTATGACATGAACTCACGTCAAGTGCTCAAACGACTGCTGGGGCGGGACGAATTATTGATTGCGCCCGGATGTTTTGATGGGCTTTCGGCTCGGCTCGTCGAGGAGGCCGGATTCGAGGCCGCCTATTTGAGCGGCGGCGCGGTGGCCCGCAGCCTGGGCATACCGGACATCGGCTTGGTGACCATGTCGGAGACGATCGAGCGCGCCGCTCAAGTCGTAGCCGCGGTCAAACTGCCGATTATCGCCGATGCCGACACTGGCTACGGTAACGCCGTCAATCTTGTCCGAACGGTACGCGAGTTCGAGCGCATCGGCGTCGCCGCGATTCATATCGAGGACCAGATCACGCCCAAGCGCTGCGGCCATTTGGACGGCAAAGAAGTCATTTCCCTCGGTGAGATGGAGAAGAAGTTGGAAGCGGCGCTTGCGGCACGCACGGACAGCGAGTTTTGTATTATCGCGCGCACGGACGCGCGTGGCGTCCATGGCTTCGACGACGCCATTGCGCGAGCTCGGTCATTTGCGAAGCTCGGCGTCGATGCGATCTTCGTTGAGGCGCCGCAGTCCGAACAAGAGCTAGCCGAGATTCCGCTCCGGATACCCGACGTGCCCTTACTGGTGAATGTTTTCAAAGGCGGCAAGACGCCGATGTTGCCGATCAAGCGTCTCCAGCAGATGGGCTACCGGATCGCGATCTATCCCTCGGAAACCCAACGGGCGGCAATTCATGCCATGCGCATGGCTCTTGCCACCCTCAAACGCGACGGGACGACCGAATCCATCGACGAGGCACTCACAACCTTCAAGGAACGCGATCGCGTCGTCGGCCTCGATGATTGGCAGAAAATTGAACGGCAGTACTTGGTCGTGGATCCAAGCAAGAGTTAACAAGATTGCTCGAAAGAGGACGGACTTATGAGTTTTGATTTACTCGAAACCACCGTTGACGATGTTCATGCCGCCTACCGAGCCGGCACTCTCACCTGCCGGCAACTGGTGCAGATGTATCTCGATCGCATCGAGACCTATGACAAAAAAGGTCCAACGATCAACGCGATCATCAGCATCAATACGGATGCGCTCAAAGAAGCCGATCGTCTAGATGCCGCGTTCAAATCCTCGGGCCCGGTCGGCCCGTTGCACGGCATCCCGATTATCATGAAGGATCAGGGCGATGCCGTCGGAATGCCCACCACGTTGGGATCGGTGCTGTTCAAGGATTATTATCCTGATCGCGACGCGTTCGTTGTCGATAAGCTGAAAAAGGCCGGCGCCATCATTCTTGCCAAAGCTACGCTTGGCGAGCTCGGCGGCGGCGACACCCATGGTTCACTTTTCGGCTCCACCAGGAATCCCTACGATCTCCAGCGCACCGCCGGCGGCTCGTCGGGCGGCTCAGGCGCGAGCGTATCAGCGAACTTCTGCACCGTCGCGGTCGGCCAAGAAGGATTTGCTTCGATTCGGCGGCCGTCGACATGGAACTGCATCGCCGGTATGCGGCCGACCGCAGGATTAGTCAGCCGCGCCGGCGTGTACGCTGGTTGGCCTTCGGTCAACGGGTCACTCGGCCCGATGGCGCGAACCGTGACCGATCTAGCCAAGCTTTTGGACGTAATGACGGGATACGATCCGGATGACCCGGTGACGGCTCGCGGCGTCGGCCGCATTCGCGAGAGTTTCACCGCGTCCCTCGATAAAGACGGCCTCAAAGGCAAACGCATCGGTATCCTGCGTGAACCCATGGGCTACGATGCCGAACCGGGCTCGGAAGACTTCAACAAGATCAGCCAAGTGTTCGATAAGGCCGTTGCAGATTTGAAAACCGCCGGCGCGCAAATCGTGGATCCGGTGACGATTCCCGATCTCAACAGGCTGCTGGCCAAGCGCGCCGGCAGCCTCAAAGACGAGGAAGACTCGTTCATGATGTGGTTAAAGCGGAGCAAAAATCCGCCTTATCGCTCGCGCCAGGAGGCCATGAGCAAGCCGGAGTTTCAAAAAATCCACAAACGCGCACGCGAGCGCTGGCAGAAAACGATGAACGACGAAGCTCATTACGAATATCTCACGGCGCGCGAGCAGCTGATGACCCATCTTTTGCAGGTCATGGCCGACCACCAACTCGACGCCATTGTGCACAAAGCTGTCGAACATC
>JAICHC010000184.1 GCA_025922795.1 Candidatus Binatia bacterium
TGCTGGGCACATTTTTTCTTGCGCTGGCGGGGCTGGATGCGGGCAGCGCGTTTGGCGGGATGGGCTCGAGCCGCGAAGTCGCCCTTGCCGCGCTTGCCGAGCCGACGGTATTGATCGCGATCTTTGGCATCGCTCTGCGCGCCGGCACGACCAGTCTCGATGGAATCATCACGCGCTTTGCCGCCGACCCTCTCTTGATGCTGAACGCGGGCCATTTGCTCGCGTTCTTTGCGTTTTTTATCGTGGCGCTGGCCGAAAACGGGCGTCTGCCTGTCGACAACCCGGCAACTCATCTCGAGCTAACGATGATTCACGAAGCGATGATTTTGGAATATTCCGGCCGTTATCTCGCGCTTGTGGAATGGGCGGCAGGCATGAAGTTGTTTTTGTTCTTGACGTTATTGTCGAATCTGTTTTTTCCATGGGGCGTCGCGCTGACGAACACGCCCGTCACGCTCTTCACCGCTTTTGTGGCGCTCGCAATCAAACTCGCGTTTTTCGCCGCCGCTATTGCAATGATCGAAACTGCGGTGGCCAAGCTGCGTCTCTTCCGCGTGCCTGAGCTGTTGGCCGGTTCATTCACGATCGCGTTACTGGCCGTTGTGACATCGTTCTTTATCAAGTGACGGGAGCTGTTATGTCCGCTGAAGTTCTGTCCAAGGCCGTCAATCTGTTGTCGTTCGTCGCGCTCGGTTTGACCATCCTAGTGATTGTCCGACCCAGACTGGAAGGCCAGGTGAGCGCGTTTGGCTTGCAGTCGTTCGTACTCGCGTTACTTTCTGCGTTGATTGCGATTCATAGCGGTAGTCTTGAACTCTTCGGCGTGGGTGTCGTGCTGGTTGTCGTCAAAGGCGTGATGATCCCCCGCGTTCTCAATCGAGCCGTGGCGAAAGTCGGCCTGGCGCGGGTTGCGGCGCCGTATCTCGGGACCGCCCCGGCGCTCATTATCTGCGGGATACTCACGATCATAGCTTTCTACGTAATGACCCCCATCGCCGCCTCGAATCCTTTGCCCACGGCGGATGCGATCCCGCTGGCGTTCGCAGGCGTCCTGATCGGCTTTTTTATTATGGTCAACCGCCGCCGGGCGGTCACCCAGATTCTCGGATTTCTCATGCTGGAGAACGGCATATTTTTACTCGCTCTCCTGGGGACGTACGGCGTGCCGTTCATCGTCGAGATGGGGGTTTTTCTCGATGTCCTGGTTGCCGTTCTGATCATGGAAGTCTTCGTCTATCGTATCAAGGATAATTTCGACTCCATCGACGTCGGCCAATTGGGAAAATTGAAAGAATGATGCTGATTGGTTTGCTGTTGATACCGCTCGGTGGGGCGGCGCTGATTGCCCTCTCACGCCGGCGAGCGTTGATGGAACTGTTGCATACTCTGGCGACAACGGCGACGCTGGGAGCGGGAGCCGAAGCCGTAGCTCAGGTGTACCGCGGTGAAGTGCTCACGGCGGTGGGAGATCTCTTCCGCGTGGACGCACTGTCCGCGCTCCTGGTCGCGATCATTACTTTCCTCGGCGCGATCGCCGCGATTTATGCGATCGGCTACATCCGCGCAGAATTGGACGGCACGCATCTGCCGCGCGCACGATTGTTTTTCGTCCTTTTTCATCTCTTTGTTTTCACGATGTTGGTCGCGGTCACGACCGATAATCTCGGCCTCATGTGGGTCGCCATTGAAGGCACGACCCTGGCGACGGTCTTTCTGGTCAATTTACGCCACACACACACATCGCTCGAAGCCGCTTACAAATATCTGATTTTGTCGTCCGTGGGCATCGCGCTCGCGTTCATCGGCACCGCCCTGGTGTACTATGCCGGTGCCGCCAAGGCCGGCGAAATCGCCGTCAATTGGAGTGCGCTCCGCGCCGCCGCAGGGTCACTCAATCCCGAAGTGATGCGACTGGCGTTGGTGTTCATCGTCATCGGCTACGGGACGAAGGCAGGGCTTGCCCCGATGCACACTTGGCTACCCGACGCACACAGCGAAGCGCCTGCGCCGATCAGCGCCCTGATGTCGGGCGTATTGCTCAATGTCGGCCTGTACGCCATGCTGCGCTTCAAAGCCGTGGTCGATGTCGCGGTCGGGCCGGAATTTGCCGCGGGTTTGTTGATCGGCGTCGGATTGCTGTCGCTTCTGGTTGCGGCGGTTTTCCTGGTTGCACCACGCAATTATAAACGCATGCTCGCCTACTCGAGCGTCGAACACATCGGCATCATTTGCCTCGGTTTGGGCTTCGGGGGTTACTGGGGAATTTTCGGCGCGCTTTTGCACGTGGTCAATCATGCCCTGTCGAAATCACTGCTCTTCATTCTTTCCGGCAACATTCTGCTCAAGTATCACAGCGCGGAAATCGGTGAGGTCCGCGGGCTGTTGCACGCCGCGCCGTGGACCGGCGCGCTTTTTCTGGCCGGCACCCTTGCATTGATCGGCTTGCCGCCGTTTGGGCCGTTCATCAGCGAGTTCATCATTTTCCGCGCCGGCCTGGAGAGTCATCCGTGGGCTGCATCCGCGGGCATGATTTTACTCGTCGTCGTGTTCGGCGGGATGTTGGCGAGCGTCAATCAAATGCTATACGGCGCGCCGTCTGAAGGGCTGGCGCCCGGCGATGCCTTGCGCCTGTGGCTCGCGCCTATCGCGCTCAATTTCGCGCTCCTGCTCACGTTGGGACTGACGATGCCTCTGTCCTTCGAAGCCGCGCTCAAGCAAGTGTTGCAAGTGTTGGGAGTATAGATGGCGGACCTGGGTGAGTTAGAGCAGCTGCTCTTGGCCGCCAATCTGAATCTGAGCGGCATCGAAAGGAACACGCCACGCGAGTTACGAGTCTCCGTGCCGCGGGAGAGACTCGAAAGATTCGCCGATTACTTGCGTGCGCTGAACCATGCGCGTCCTGAAGTCATCCTCGCTGAGGATACCCGGTCGGAACGCGGCAGTTTCACGTTGCGCTATATTTTTGCGCTGGAGCGCGTCTCGGAATTGGTCGTCGCCTCCGTCCAAGTGCCGGCAGTGGATCCTGTCTTCCCATCGCTCGCCACCCGATGGTATCTCGCCAGCCGCTTCGAGCGCGAAATCCATGATCTGTTCGGACTAGTCCCGACCGGCCATCCCGATTTGCGCCGTTTACCGTTGCACCAATTTTGGCCGGCGGATTATCATCCGATGTTGAAAGACGCGACGGTTCGCCAAGATTTTTCCGATGACGGCGAGCCCTATCCCTTTCGCCGGGTCGAAGGGGAAGGCGTCTACGAGATCACCGTCGGCCCAGTCCACGCCGGCATTATCGAGCCGGGACATTTTCGTTTCAGCGTCGAAGGTGAAACGATAATCAATCTCGAATCGCGCATGTATTTCGTTCACAAAGGAGTTGAGAAACTTTTTGAGTCAACCACGCTCGACCGGGGGCTCAAACTTGCCGAGCGAATATCTGGCGATTCGAGCGTGGCGCATGCCCTGGCCTACTGCCAAGCCGTCGAGTCGCTCGCCGGGGTGACGATTCCAGAGCGCGCGGCTTACCTGCGCGTGGTCCTGCTCGAACTCGAGCGGCTTTATAATCATATCGCCGACGTGGGCGCTATTTGCACGGACACAGGTTTCGCGGTCGCCAACGCGCACGCGCTTCGCTTGCGCGAAGACCTTCTGCGTCTCAACGCGCGTTTGGTGGGACACCGGCTTTTGCGCGGGTCGTTAATCCCCGGCGGAGTCGCTCGCGATTTTGGCCCGGAGCAGATTGCAGTTACCCGCGATGCAATTCCTCGGATCATTGCCGATTTCGAGGAAATCGTCGAGATCGCAACCCACAACGGTTTGGTTCTTGATCGTTTGCACGGTACCGGATGCTTGAACCTTCAGACGGCGCGGGAGATGCAGGTCGTCGGCGTGCCCGCGCGCGCGAGCGGCATCGATGAGGATGCGCGCCGAGACCATCCTTTCGCCGCCTATGCCGCGCTCAAGCCGCGCGTCTCGGTCTATCGAGAGGGCGATGTGTGGGCGCGCTTGATGGTGCGCGTGGAAGAAGCTTGTGAGGCGGCGCGCTTGATCGCTGCCGCGCTCGAGGCACTGCCACAAGGCAATCTCGAGGTGCCGACGGCCGACTTGCCTGAAGGGGAAGGAGCGTTCGGATTGGTGGAAGGCTGGCGCGGTCCCATCTGGCACTGGATCGTTGCAGGAGAACGCAATCAGCTTAGGCGGGTCAAGATCAAAGACCCTTCCTTCGCCAACTGGCCGGCGCTTAATTACGCGATCCTGGAAAACATCGTGCCGGATTTCCCGCTTGTAAATAAAAGTTTCAATCTATCTTACGCAGGAAACGATCTTTAGAATGTCGAACGCAACTTGGTTGAATGGTGCCGCAGAAAGCGCAAAACACTGACCTCTGCGGGTCACCTGCTGCACAAACACTGACCACGATTACCTGACCAGACGCTGCAGCTTTTGCTTGTTAACTTCGATTCCGTGTCCCGCGCTCATCGGCGGAAATGCTTTCCCCCGGCGTACCGGAATTGGCCCAAAAACATCCTGCTCTCCGAGGCGTAAAAAGCCGGTCATTTCGCCGCCGGGTTGGGCATTCTTGAGCGCGCAATGAAGGTGCATTTCGGCGGCGGAAAGAATCGTCGTGCACGCGCTGCCCTGGCCGATGACAACCGGCAATCCTTTGGCGCCGACCACCGCCGCGACTTCGCGGGCGCGCTCGAACCCGCCGATGTGCGTGAGCTTGATCTTCAATAGATCCGCCGCTCGCTCTTCGAGCACGGCCAGAGCGTCATCCGCAGAGCTGACGCTTTCTTGAGCGGCGATGGGGACACCGACCGCGTGGCGCAACTCGGCGAGGCTTTTAAGATCGCCGCGCTGCAGCGGTTGCTCGGCGTCGCTAATGTCGAATTGGCTCAGCTCGTTCAAGACTGCGCGAGCGTCGACAAATGAATACGCCGCATTGCCGTCGACCCGGATGGACGCATCGTCCCCTAACGTTTGTCGAACCGCGCGCACGCGTTCGATATCCTTCCGATGATCTTGCTGGCCGATCTTGATTTTGAATTTTCGAAAACCCTCTTCTGCGAGTTGCCGCGCGCGCACTCCGATGGCTTCCGGACCGAGATCCATGCCCAGGCCGCCGACAAGCTCGATTTCTCGCCGATAGGGTCCGCCGAGAAGGCGGCACAGCGGCAGCCGGTAAAATTTTCCCAAGACGTCGAAGATCGCGATCTCGATCGCCGCTTTCGTGATCGGATGGCCGTATCGAATTCCATGAAGCTTACTCACGGCGCCGCCGGTTTCTTCGAGATCCATGCCGATGAGCGCCGGCGCGAAATATTCTCGCGTCATGATGTCCATCGTCTCGAGCGTCTCGTAGGCATTACCCGGCCGGCCCTGGGTGGCTTCACCCCAGCCTTCACTACCGTTGTCGGTCTCTACCCGGACGATCAAAGAGCGGCAGTCTTCGAGAAAGCCGGCGGCGCCGCCGTAGATCTCTTTGATCGGCAGCACCACCGGATACGTATCAACGGCGGTGATCTTCATGCCGCGCCGCGCAGTAAAGCGCCGATCGACGAGACATCGTCCATCTTTTCCAGCGTATTCACCGTCTCGACCAAGCGCTCGAGCTGTCGTTCGGACAAAATCGCGCGGGTCAACTTGCGTGCCTTGTCTTCGACTTCGACCTGGCTCATTGGATTGCGCGGAGTGCCTTTGAAATGGATGACCAGCTTGGACGGCCGCTTTTGGTTGATCAGAGCGACGCTCACGCGCGCGGCGCGGTCCCAGCCTTTCTCTTCGATTTCACGATCGACTTTGAGACGCACCTTGCGCATCATCGCAAGAATTTTTTTGTCCTTGAGCTTGTTCTCGTTAAACGATTCGGGATCGGTCGGATCAGCGTAAAGGCTGAGCGCGACGCAAAACGGTATGCTGTACTGGGCCATCATCAAATCCTTCGGTTGGTAGATGGCATGATGGGTCACGAGTTTCTCGATGCCGCTGACGATGATTGCACGAACTTCTTCCGGAGTGAAACCGATCTCGGTTCGTAGCATTTGCAGCGCCTCGATCGGCGCGTGCGCGTTGATATGGCACGCGCAGCGCTTGATGCCGATATTCAAGGTCTCGAATGCGCGCCCCAATCGGTGAGTAAGATAAGAAAGCTTGGGCGAATCGGAAAAAGTCTGGCAAAAA
>JAICHC010000185.1 GCA_025922795.1 Candidatus Binatia bacterium
TCCTCGACCGCGGCCCCGAGTTCTACGCGAACTACGGCATGGGACGCTCGCGAGGGACGATGCCATTCCAGCTTGCCGGCAACATCAAGCATGGCGGTCTCGTCGAGAAGGCCTTCGGCATCACCTTGCGCGATTTGATCTATGATTTTGGCGGCGGCACGCATTCAGGCCGCCCGCGAGATCGAACAGCAAATGGCGCAGCGTGACGCCAAACGGCACTTCGTAAAGCCCGGGTCTCTGTATCTGGCCCGACACGCAAAACAGCTTTGGCCCGGGTGAGCGCTCCGTGCCTATTTTTCGATACTCTGCGGCGCCCCGTTCGAGGATCAGCGGAACATTGCAGAATGTCTCCACATTGTTGATCACAGTGGGCTTACCGAATAACCCGTGGGTGGTCGGGAAGGGCGGTTTGATGCGCGGAAATCCACGCTTGCCTTCGATCGACTCCAGCAACGCGGTTTCTTCGCCGCAAATATAGGCGCCGGCGCCCAGCCGCATTTCAATATCGAAATCCAATCCGGAGCCGAAAATGTTTTCTCCAATGACGCCGGCCTGCCGCGCTTCCTCCAACGCATCGCCCATCACCTTGAACGCGTAAGGATACTCGCCGCGAACATAGATGTAACCCCGACGCGCGCCGACCGCATGAGCCGCGATAATCATCCCTTCAATGTTGCGGTGCGGGTCTTCCTCCATGAGAATGCGGTCTTTAAACGTCCCAGGCTCGGATTCGTCTGCATTGCAGACGATGTACTTGGGTTGTCCTTGCGCTTTTGCCGCTCCCTCCCACTTGATGCCGGTCGGAAATGCCGCGCCGCCGCGGCCGACTAACCCCGCAGTCTTGATCTCGGCGAGCACATCTTGCGGCGCCATTTTTAAAGCCTTCTTAAGGCCCGTGTAGCCGCCGCCGCTCCTGTAGTCGGCAAGCGAGGTTGGATGTCCCTGACCGCAATTGCTCGTAAGGCTGCGGATGTCGCCGCCGACGAAGCTCACCGGTCTCTCGGCGCGAGCAGCGAAAATCTCGGCTGGTCGATCGGGAGCGGCACTTCCGCGAGCGGCTTCGCCTATAAGTAGCGCGGGTGCGTGATCGCACAAGCCCAGGCATGGAGCATGTTCGACGGTGAATTCACCGTTCGAGCTGACTTCCCCGGGCGCGATCTGCAGATGGCGGCACAAGGCATTGGCCAACTGATCGCTTCCCGCCAGGGCGCACGCGGGCGCGCTGCACACACGCACGACGGTTCGACCCATCGGTTTCCGGGAAAGCATTGCATAAAAATCGATGACACCATGCACGTCGGCGAGCGGCACGCCCAAGGCGTTTCCCACGTCCATTGCGGCGGTCTCGGGAATCCAGCCATGGCAATGCTGTGCAGCGTGGAGGGCCGGCAAGAGCGCAGCGCGGCCTTGCGGCGCCAACTCGGCGAGCAACGAGCGCAGGCGAATCAGATCAGCATCAGACATCTTCTCTAGTCACTAGAGCGAGCAAAGTTTTTACGAGCGGTCGACGATCTTAAGAATCGTCGCGGCTCTGGCTATCCATAATAGGCCAGGTGAGCAAGGTCAAGACCGCTTGCGCCGGTACCGACTGAATCGAATAGATGCCGGTTGTCCCGCAGCCGGGTCATGTTCCATAGAATCCGCGGGGCTGACCGCGGGGAAGATTTCTCGCGCCGTTGATCCTGTGTTTCACCAAAAACCTCGACGGGTCGGTAACCAGCAATTGTCAAACGGACGTGAGAGATTTTGTCCCGAACTGAATCATCCCCGTAGGCGTCGAATACTTGACAAGCGGCTTTCGATTCGTTAACTGGTCAGACCAGCAGACCACTGGCTTCGTTATGCTTCAGGCGATCAAAAAAACCAGAATCCATGAGGATGTCTTCAACCAGATTCGTCAACTGATCGAGCAGGGAAGGCTCAGGGCTCGTGATCAGCTCCCCTCAGAGCGCGAGCTGGCTGAAACCTTCAAAGTCAGCCGAACTTCGGTGCGCGAGGCGCTTCGCGCATTGGAAACACAAGGGCTCATCGTCAGCCGGACCGGCGCGGGCAATTTCGTGGCCGACCTGCCGGTTGAGTCCTTAATCGGGCCGCTCGCCCGGCTGTTGATCGACGAGAAAAAAGCTCTCGCGGACGTGTTCGAATTGCGTAAGTTGATCGAACCGCACATCGCCGCGTTGGCCGCCGAGCGGGCGAGCCGGAATGATATCGCCCGATTGAAGAGAATCGTTACCAAGCAAACCGAGGCGGTCAGTCGCGGCGAGACCGGCGTCGAGGCCGACGCCGAGCTGCATTTGTTTATTAGCCGCGCTACCCGCAATCAAGCGCTGCAAAAACTCGTATCGGGGTTGATGGAGATGCTGAGCCGCAGCCGTGAGGAATCGTTGCAGACAGTTAGGCGTAGAGAATCATCCGTCGCGGCGCATCGAAGAATCATCGCGGCCATCGAAAAACACGACAGATCAAAGGCCCGCAGCGAAATGTTGCGGCACATTGAACAGGTCGAAAAAAACGTGCTGTTGTCCAGCGCCCGTCAAACAACGAGTCAGAATATGAAGCGATCGAGAGCAGGATCTCATGATCAAACGCGTAAAGGTGTAACATCGAGCGGCACCGGATCGGCCCGATCACTCTATCGAGTTCGCGCCGAACGGCAGGTTCGAAGCGGGAAAATGGTGTTCTAATAAAGAGAGGCGAGGTAACGATGGCAAATTCCGAAGCCAAAAGAGAAGCGACCGGACCGGTCATCTCAGGTGGGCATCTGGTCGCCAAAGCGCTTAAAAACGAAGGCGTCGAGGTGATCTGGACACTCTGCGGCGGTCATATCATCGACATCTATGACGGCTGTATCGACGAAGGCATCAAGATCATCGACGTGCGCCATGAACAGGTCGCGGCCCATGCGGCCGACGGCTATTCGCGCCAGAGCGGCAAAATCGGCTGCGTTGTAACGACCGCGGGACCGGGCACGACCAACGCGATGACCGGTATCGCCAATGCGTATCGTGCCGAAAGCCCGCTGTTGATGATCGGCGGGCAGGGTGCGCTCAGCCAGCACAAGATGGGCTCGCTGCAGGATCTGCCGCACGTCGATATCATGTCGCCGATCACCAAATTTGCCGCTACCGTGCCGCACACCGAACGGATCGCCGACATGGTGTCGATGGCGTTTCGCGAGTCGGTCAACGGTGCGCCGGGACCGAGCTATTTAGAAATCCCACGCGACGTGCTCGACGCCAAAGTGCCGCTGGAGCGCGCGCGCATTCCCAAACCGGGCTCCTATCGCGCTTCCACGAAATCCGTCGGCGATCCCGTCGACATCGAACGGCTCGCCGACATTCTCGTGAAATCCGAGCGGCCGGCGGCGCTGTTCGGCACGCAAGTTTGGACCAGCCGCGGTCACGATGCGGCAGTCGATTTTTGCCGCGCGCTCAATATTCCCGGCTACATGAATGGATCGGGCCGCGGCATTTTCGCGCCGGGAGATCCTCACGGGTTCAATCGCACGCGCAGTCTGGCTTTCGATAAAGCCGACGTGATCCTGATCGTCGGCTGCCCATTTGATTTTCGCCTAGGCTACGGCCGTCGATTACGCGCGGACGCGACCGTCGTGCAAATCGATCTCGATTACCGCAACGTCGGCAAAAACCGCGACATCTCGCTCGGCCTGGTCGGCGACTGCGGCGCGATTCTCAAAGCCGTGGAGCAAGCGGCGTCCGGCCGTGCGTCGAAGGGAAATGGCCAGCGCGCCGAGTGGATGAAAGATCTGCGCGCGGCGGAAGGTAAAGCGTACGAAAAGCTTTTGGCGTCGTTCAAATCGGAATCCACGCCGATCAATCCTTATAGAGTTGCTTACGAAATCAATGAATTTCTGACCGACAATACCGTTTACATCGGCGACGGTGGTGACGTCGTCACGATCACCGCGACGGCGGTCGAACCACGCAAAGCCGGCAACTGGATGGATCCTGGGCCGCTCGGCACGCTCGGCGTTGGCACTTCGTTCGCGATGGCGACCAAATTCGTGCATCCGAAAAAAGAAGTGCTGTGCTACTACGGCGACGGCTCGTTCGGCATGACTGCGTGGGACATGGAAACCGCACAGCGCTTCGGGCTGCCTTACATGGCCGTGATCGGCAACAACTCGGCGATGAATCAAATCCGTTGCGGCCAGATCGGTAAATACGGTCCGGAGCGCGGCTGTGTCGGCAATAAGCTCGGCGATGTCGATTTCGAGAAATTTGCCGAGTGCTTCGGCGGCTGGGGTATAGCGGTGCGCGAGCCGAGCCAGATTCGGCCGGCGCTGGAAAAAGCGCGCGAGCGGGTCGCGGGAGGCCAGTGCGCAGTCGTCAATGTTTGGGTCGACATCAATGAATACGCGCCGGGCACCAAAGCGCAGACGATGTACAAATAGGGCAGCGCGGCGGGCGGATAGGAAGAATTATTAAGGAGTTCATAAGTATCTGGACAACAGGGTTTGTTGGACACGAAGAGACGACTCGTTCCAAGCCCAGGCAAAGCATCTGGGAGTCATCGGCCACCACCCGAGCCACGCCCCGAGTGCTCAATTTTGGGCGTGGGTGCGAAAGCGTCATTTGAGTCCTGGTGCCTGCGCTTTCCACGACTCGCTCCTTCGTCCCAGTAGGTCTACTAACTAACGAACTCCTTAGTAACCACAAAGGGCACAAAGAAAAATCGGCATCAGATTAACCGAAGAGAACGCAAAGGGCGTAAGTAAAAAAACGATAATGGCGCAAATGGTCTTTCTGTTATTTCAATTGGAAGCGACTTTTTAGTTTCGTATGTTCCTGCTGAATAATAAGATCCTGCTGAATAACAGGACAGAAAACTTAGCATCCTTCGTGGTGACCTCCTGGTCGCGAGAAGGTTTTAAAATTGCAGGCGGAAAACGCCAATGACGATCATCCAAGGAGAAAACTAAGCAATGGGAAAAGCGCTCGACGGAGTTCGTATTCTGGATATGACGCATGTGCAGTCGGGGCCGACCTGCACGCAGATTTTAGCATGGTTCGGCGCCGACGTGATCAAAGTCGAACTGCCCGGACGCGGCGATATCACCCGCGGACAGCTGCGCGACAAGCCCAATGTCGACAGCCTCTATTTCACCATGCTCAATTGCAACAAGCGCAGCGTTACGCTCAACACCAAAACTGAGAAGGGAAAAGAAATTTTTCGCAAGCTGATCCAAACATGCGACGTGATGGTGGAAAACTTTGCCCCTGGGGCGCTCGACCGGCAGGGATTTACCTGGGCAGTCATTCACGAGCTCAACCCGCGCTTGATCTACGCTTCCGTGAAGGGTTTCGGCCCCGGTCCCTACGAAGATTGTAAGGTTTACGAAAATGTCGCTCAGTGCACCGGTGGCGCGGCGAGCACGACCGGTTTCGACGACGGCCCGCCGCTTGTAACGGGCGCGCAGATCGGCGATTCGGGCACCGGCATTCATCTTGTCGCCGGCATCCTAGCCGCGCTTTTTCAGCGGGAAAAAACCGGCAAAGGACAACGGGTCACCTGCGCCATGCAAGACACCGTGCTCAACCTCTGCCGGGTCAAGCTGCGCGATCAGCAAAGGCTTGCGGCGGGACCTCTGATGGAGTATCCGCAGTATCCCAACGGGGTTTTCGGCGATGCGGTGCCGCGCGCCGGAAATGCATCCGGAGGCGGGCAGCCGGGCTGGGCGGTACGAACCAAGGGCGGTGGGCCGAACGATTATATTTACGTCATTATTCAGCCGCCCGGATGGGAGCCATTGATGAAACTCTGTGGCCGGCCCGAGCTGATCACCGATCCGGAATGGGCGACACCGGAAAAGCGTTTGCCGAAGCTCGGTAAATGTTTCGAGATCATCGAGCAGTGGACCATGACTCTCGATAAGCTGGAAGTCATGCGCAAGCTCAACGAATTCGACGTGCCCTGCGGGCCGATCCTCGACATGCGCGAGATCGCGGAGGAACAATCCCTGCGCGAAACCGGCACCGTCGTCGAAGTGGATCACCCGAAGCGCGGCAAGTTTCTGACGGTAGGGAATCCGATCAAATTGTCCGACTCTCCGACCGAGGTGAAACCGTCGCCGCTTTTGGGCGAGCATACCGACGAAATCTTGAAGTCGGTTGTCGGCTGGAGCGACACGGAAATTGCCGCCGCGCGCAAGGAA
>JAICHC010000186.1 GCA_025922795.1 Candidatus Binatia bacterium
CCAATCGGGATTTCACTTTTATTCAAAGCGGCGGAGACCCGGAGAGTTTAGCGGCGTTGCTCACCAAGAACATCGAGGTAGCGACTCTCACGGCCCCATCGGATGCCAAAGCGCTCGCGGAGGGGTACCACTATGTGGTCTACGGTCCCGACTTGAAAATCCCCTACGCGGCGACCGCGTTCGTCACGAAACGTTCTGTGATCGCAAAGCGGCCGCAAGTAGTCGGGCGTTTCATGCGGGCGATGGCGGAAGCCGCGAAGATTCTCCACACCGACAAAGAGTTCGTCTACAAAGTATTGGGCAAACAGCTGCGCCTGACCGATCGAACCATTCTCGACGCGGCCTATAACGCAGAGATTAAAGCCTTGGAACCCCGTTTGGTGCTCAAATCCGAAGCGATCGAGGCGATCCTCGGCGAGGTTAGCGCCACTGATCCTCGTGCCAAGAAAATCAAACCGCAGGAATTGATCGACTTGCGGTATCTGGATGAAATGGAGAAGAGTGGATTTTTTAATCAGCTTTGGGCTAAAAAGTAACTCGGAGGGAGGTCGCTATGGAACAAACGATTATCTCGTCGGACTCTCACGTGATCGAGGTGCCGGATCTGTGGGAGAAAGGGATGCCGTCGTCGTTCAAAGAGCGCGCGCCGAAAGCGTTCTTCGACGAAAAGCGCGACGCATGGATGTTTGGCTCGCCGGAAGTACCGATTCAGGCCGTCGGCGGTTTGTTCATGGCCGGCCAGCGGCCCGAACAGCTGGAGAGTTTTCGCCGAGCCGGTTTTTCCGTAGCGCGGCCCGGCGGATGGGACCCGCTCGAACGCATGAAAGACATGGTGACGGACGGCGTCGCCGCGGAGGTTCTCTATCCTAGCTTGGGGCTCGGTTTATACTGCATTGAAGACGCGGCGCTTCAGGAGGCGCTGTTTCGCACTTACAACGACTGGGTGATCGATTACTGTCAGAAAGTGCCGGACCGGCTCTACGGCGTGGCGCTGATTTCGATGTTCGACATCGATCACGCCGTCGCGGAAATGGAACGCTGCAAAAAACAAGGTATCGTCGGCACGATGATCTGGCAGGTGCCGCATCCAAGCTTGCCGTTTACGGCGGAGCATTACGAGCGTTTTTGGGCCGCCTCGCAGGACTTCGATCTGCCGGTTCATCTGCATATCCTGACCGGCTTCGGCGACAGCATGCATCGGCAAACCCGGCACGGCATCGAGCGTTATCGCATCGGCGTGCGCCAAACCCGCGAGATCGAGGACGCGCTCTTCGACATCATGTTCGCCGGTGTACTCGAACGTTATCCCAGGCTCAAGATCGTCTCGGTCGAAAACGAAGTCGGCTGGATTCCATTCTGGCTCGGGCAATGCGACAAAGCGTTCAAGCGCCATCGCCATTCGGAGAAAGTTCCGATGACCAGGTTGCCGAGCGAGTATTTCGCCGAGCAGATTTACGCGACGTTCTTCAACGATCATGTCGGCGGCAAGATGTTTTCCTGGTGGGGCGTGGACAATTGCATGTGGTCCAACGACTATCCGCACCAGAATTCCACCTGGCCGAATTCGCGCGACGTAATCAATCGCGACATGGCTCACTTGCCGGCGGACGACCGCGACAAATTGCTCAACACGAATGTCCGCAAGCTCTATAACTTGAATGCGCCGGCTTCTTTACCGGTGGCGGCCTAACGGCGGCTATTTCACGAATCATGAGGTGAAACTATGGAAGTACGCGAAGCCATCAAAGTTTTGGATTCGGACGCGCACGCGCGCGATTTCGATAATGAACTCCGGCCGTACCTGCCCGAACCCTATCGCAATCAGAAAGCATCGTTTATTCCCAGCGAGCACTATGACCGCAATCTCGGCGGCACCTTGGGCCGTTCCGGCGCCAGTGTTGAAGAGCGTCTGGAGGCAATGAATACCCAGCAAATCGACACCGCCGTGATGTTTCCGACCAGCGGTTTGGGCATCGGCCGGGTGCGCGATGCCCAATTTCAGACCGCCCTGTGCCGCGCCTACAACGATTTCATCTCGGATTATTGCAAGGCGTCGCCGCGCTTGAAGGCGGTGGCCAATCTCCCGGTCAATAATCCCGCTGAATGCGCCAAGGAGCTTAATCGCGCGGTCACCAAGCTGGGACTTTGCGGCGGCATGCTGGCGGCGCAAGCGCACCGAAAGAATCTCGGCAACCCGGAGTTCTACCCGCTCTATGAAGAAGCACAAAGGTTGAACACGCCGATTTCGATTCACGCCTTCGGCGGCGACGAGCCCGGCAGCGAAGTGTTCGATCAGTTCATCTGCCTGCACACCACGGGCCATCCGTTTCCGGTGTTGCGCCAGCTCACCGCAATGGTGTTCGGCGGCATTCCCGAAATGTTTCCCAAGCTGAGAATCGGCTACCTGGAAGTCGGCTGCGGCTGGCTGCCCTATTGGGCCGAGCGCATGGACGAAGAATGGGAGAAACGCGGCAAGGTGGAAGCGCCGCTTTGCAGGAAGAAACCGAGCGAGTATCTGTTCAGCGAAAATAGTTACTACGGCTGCGAGCCCGAAGAGAAAATGATCAGCTACGTCGTCGGCGAGATCGGTTCGAAAACGCTCATGTATGCATCGGACTATCCGCATTGGGACATGAGCTGGCCGGAGTCTGCAAGCATTCTTTGGCAGCGCGAAGATTTATCGCTGGATGCGAAGACAGATATTTTACTCAATAACGCCAAGCGCTTTTATAATTTTTCCTAGCGCCGTTGGTGGCGCTGAACGCCAGCGCTTTGACAGCTCGTTACGATGTCATCCTGAGTTAAGCGAAGGATCTAGCCGGAATCGAATAGAACGAGGGTTCGGTTCTTCGTCGCTTCCAGCTCCTCAGAATGACAACCAGGGACGCCCGGACATTTCGACATAGTGATTTTTAACTGCAAGAGAAAGAGGAGCCGAACATGATTCAAACTAAAGGACTGACCGGAGCACAAACCATGCTGCGCGTGCTCGCGAAAATGGGCGTAGAAAAAATCTTCGCGTCGCCCGGGTCTGAATGGTCGCCGGTATGGGAAGCGCTGGCGGAGCCCGGCGTGGAGGGCATGCCGCAGTACTTGAGCACGCGTCACGAGGAGGTCGCTGTCGGCATGGCGAGCGGTTATGCCAAAGCGACCGGCAAGCTGCCGGCCGTCATGATCCACACGACTGTCGGCTCTTTGCATGCCACCATGGGTATGCGCGGCGCGATTCGCGAGCAAGTGCCGATGGTGGTTCTTAGCGGTGAGTCGATCGGTTTCGGTGAAGACGAAGGGCCCGATCCAGGTGGACAGTGGTTGGGGCATCTCTCCAACATCGGTGGTCCGGCGAAGTTGGTCGATCAAACGGTGAAGTGGAGTTTCGGAGTCAACAATAAAGCGATTTTTCCGGCGACTATCCAACGCGCTTGCCAACTGGCGATGGCCGCGCCCAAAGGCCCCACCTTCGTGTCGCTACCGATGGAATATCTGTTCGACAAAATGATCAAAGATGTTCCCTCGGATCTCGGATTCGCGCCTTGCGCGACGGCCGATGCGAAAGGCATCGAAGAGCTCGCCAATCTGTTGGCTGGCGCGAAGAATCCGGTGATCATCACCGAGGATTCCGGCCGCACAGACAAATCGGTGCATTGTCTGGTCGAGATCGCCGAGCTGTTGGCTTGCGTGGTTTGCGAAACCCGGAGCACCGGTTCGCTAAACTTCCCGCGCACGCATCCGCTGCATGGTGGCTACGATCCAAAAAAAGCCTCGAGCGGCGCCGATGCAATTTTTTTGTTATCGGTCATTGCTCCGTGGCATCCGGCTTCAGTCACGCCGGCGCCTGGCGCGACCGTGGCCATCCTCGATGAGAATCCGCTGCGCCTGGATATGCCGTACTATGGTTATCAGGCGGATCTCTGCTTGACCGGTGAGATCGAAAGTTCGCTCGAGCAGTTATTGGCCGCGTTAAAAAAGAAGATCTCGGCCAATGATTCTTCGCGCAAGCAACGCGCTGAAGAAATCGGTAAACGGAATAATGCGCAAAGGAACACCTGGCGTGACGAAGCGCAGGCGCTCGCTAATCAGAAGCCGATGGATACCCGGTGGGTCGCGCATGAAGTCAGTCAAGTGTTGCCGCCCGATGTAATGGTTGTCGAGGAGACGATAACCCACCGGCTCGCAATCCATCGTTATTTCGACGGGCTCAAGCCGGGATCGTTCTTTGCCGGCTGTGTCGGCGGTCTGGGCACCGGGCTTTCAACCGCACTCGGGGTAAAGTCGGCCAATCCGAAACGTCCAGTAGTGTGCGTAATCGGCGACGGGTCGTTCAACTACGATCCCGCGCCCGCAGTATACGGCGCGGCTCAAGAGCATAACCTGCCGTTTCTGACCATCATGTTTAACAATCAGGGTTACCTGTCGCAGAAATCCGGCATCCCGAGATATTACCCAAATGGTTGGGCGGTAAAGTCGAAAAATTTTTCCGGACTCCATATAGCGCCGTGCCCTGAATACGCACAGATCATCAAAGCTTTCGACGGTTACGGGGAGAAGGTCGAAGAGCCGGGCGAAGTGCGCAAGGCGGTCGAACGGGGACTACGAGCGGTGGCCGGCGGTCAGTCGGCGTTGCTCGATGTGCGGCTAAAACCGGTCGAAGAGATCATCGAGAGGGGCGAAGGATAGAGAGCCATTCAAAACGCATTGACGCCAGCGAACGAACTGCTTTGGATTCCTGCGCGGTAGGATACCCCGATTCTTCGCCGCTCACCTCGATGACATGGCAAACCATCACAAAAGCCGGGCTTCGGCCCGGCTTTTTAGTCGAAAGGGCTTGGCGATCCCATGAGAGAGAATTTTCATGATCGGCTGATTGCGGCTCGCGATAAGAACCACAGCAAGGACCATCCCTTTTTTGATCTCTGGGTAGCGGGCAAGCTTACCAAGCAACAGACAGCTTTTTATTGCACGCAGCACTTTCACTACGTCGGCGAATATCTTAACTGGCTGGCATATGAGGCCTCGCAGATCCCGCTGCGTGACGTGAAGGCGTATCTTTTCGAAAATTTGGGCGATGAGGAGAATCCCGAAGACCGTCATTTGGACATGTTGAAGGATTACGTCGCGGCAAGCGGCGTCGATCGCAACAGCGTAGAGTCGTCGATCGTTTTGCCCGGCACGGACCAGCTGCAGAACTGGGGTTGGCGGATGGTTTATCAGGAGCGCTGGCAAGCCGCCGTCGCCGGCATGTTTATCGGCTTGGAGTCGCAATTCCTCGACATTTGTAAGAAACTCGTTCCGGCTTTGCACGAGCACTATGGTTACAAACCGCATGCGCGCGAAATCCGTTTTTTTGAAGAACACGTCTATGCCGATGAAGTTCACGGCTCCAAGGGCTTCGCGATTGTCGAAAAGTATTGCGATACCCCCGAGCTGCAGGCGCGAGCGCTGAAACAGATCGAAGAAGCCACGGTGCGCCGGTGGCGTTACATGAACAGCATTTACTGGTATGTTTTACACGGCAAAGTGGACGACACTCCAACGTTGCCGGCGTAGCGGTCGCCGTGTTCGTTTGACCTCTCACGCTTCCCGGAGAGGGAAGCGTGCGGGCTGCACTATAAGCAGGTTTCCCTCACCTGATCCTCTCCCAGTGGGAGGGGAAGCCAAAATCCAAAGAAGGAAATCATCATGAGCATTCGTATCGACGGCGGTGTCGTAGTGGGCTGGTCCGGCACCGGCCATGAGATTGTTCCGAACGGCTCCGTTCTCATCGAGGGCGACAGCATCAGATCTGTCGGCACGGACAAATCCCAGGGGGCCGATCGGGTCATCGATGCTTCCGGCAAGATCGTGTGCCCGGGTTTTGTCAATCTCCACGTGCACTCGCAGCTCAACATCGGTGATTATTTGCTAACCGACGTCACCAAGAAAGACTATCTGTCTGCCAACTGGTTCGTGTTCGGCGCGCCGCTCAAAGAAAAGCTCGAAGCCCCGCCGCCTGCCGCGGTCGCGATGGGGCGGAGGTACGCGCTCTACAGCGCTCTTCGTAACGGCGCGACGACCGTGTTGGATCCTGGCGGGGGACCGGGCGAGCTGGATGATTATGTCGCGATCGTCGGCCAAACCGGCGGGCGGGTTTTTTTCAGCCCGCCGTTTCGCAGCC
>JAICHC010000187.1 GCA_025922795.1 Candidatus Binatia bacterium
ACTCTAGTGATCGTGACGATTGATCCAGTACTGCTGGGCGATGGTCAGGAGATTGTTAACCAGCCAGTAAACCGTTAATCCCGCGGGAAATGACACAAACATGAACGTAAACATCAACGGCATCAACATCATGATTTTTCTTTGATTCGGATCACCGGCCGTAGGGGTCATCCATTGCTGGATAAACATGCTGGCACCCATGAGAATAGTGAGGACAGGAATGCCGAATTGCCAGCCGGCGATCGCGATCGGCAGCGATTCCCAGTCGGGCCGCGATAAGTCCTTGATCCACAGAAAAGATGCGTGACGCAATTCGATGGGCGTGCTCAGAGCGTTGTACAAACCGATGAAGACCGGAAACTGAAGCACCATCGGCAAGCAACCACCGAGCGGATTGACGCCATTGCGCCGGTAAAGTTCCATGATTTCCTTGTTGAGTTTCTCCTTGTCGTTGCCGTACTTTTCTTTGAGCTTTTCCATCTGCGGCTGAAGCTTTTGCATGGCCTTCATCGACACGAAGCTCTTATGGGTTAACGGCGCCATGAGAACCTTAATCAAAACGGTTAGCATAATAATGTCGAGGCCGTAGCTCCCGGTGAAACTATGAAAGAAATGCAGCAGGTAAAGAAAGGGAATCGAGACAAATCCGAAGTAGCCGAAGTCGATGGCACGTTCCAATCCTTTGCCGACCGCCTTCAAAGTTTCGAGTTCCTTCGGTCCGATAAAAAGCGTCGCCCGCTCGGCCGGGCTCGGCGGGGTGGTTGCAAGCACTAGGGCCGCGCCGTCCTGACGCACGCTAAGTTTATGTCCGGTGCCGTTTTCGGGCACCAAGCCGAAGAAGAAATACGTATGGCCAAACCCGGCCCAGGAGACTTCTCCGGTAAACTCCAGGCCATTGTCGGCCCCCTCCGGAGCTTCGCGTTTGATCTTGTTGTCGACCAAGGCGATAAATCCTTCGAAGGGAGCATCGTGATTGGCCTGGGAGTGGTCGGCTTTTTCCGTGATCAATATTTCCGGAATCCGTGCAGTGCCATCCCGAGCTTTGGCCGAGACCTCCATCTGGATCGGATAGGTCGAGCCGGAAAAAGTAAACGATTTGGTAATGACAACGCCGTTCGAATTCTGTCCTTGGAACTGCAACTGCGCTTTGGCGTCACCACGCAACATCAGATCGCCGCCTTGCACTGAGTAAATCAAATCGCTGTCTTCGAACGGCTGCGGCGCTTGCCAGCGCACGCCGAGTGGCAGCGGCACGCCCGGCGCGCTTTGAACCATCTCCACGGGCGGGCTGTTTTCGTCGGCGGAGACACGATACTTTTTGTCTTTAAAGCTCTTTAGCCGGGCGCCGCGGTTGGTAAAGACGGCGGCATAGTTTTCGGTTTCGACTTTGATATCGCGCGTCGGCTGCCCGGCCGGAACCTTAGCGGGCGCGGGTCGAAGGTCGGAGACGGCCGCGGGGTCTTTTGCCTGCGCCGGAATTTCGCTGGTTTCGACCGTTTTGGCATCGCTTTTATCGTTGGTCGGCGCCGGCGACGGTGTTGGCGGAGGGTAGAATCGCGTTACCAAATCCTGGTAAATCACCAGCACGAGAATTGATAGCGCGATGCCGAGAATTGCGCGTTTGTCCATGTATTAAATTACTTTACCGGATCATACCCGCCAGGGTGCCAGGGATGACAGCGGCCGATCCGACCGAAACCGGAGGCGATTCCCTTGAGGATTCCGTATCTGTGGATTGCTTCTTTCGTATAAACCGAGCAGCTGGGGTAAAATCGGCAAGCGCGAGGCAACAGGGGCGACACGAGATGACGATACGCGCAGAGCAGCAAAACCATCGGCGCGCGCAACATAATAATCATAACTCACGCTGCAGCGATCGCCGGTTCAAGATTCGTTCGAGCTCGCTTTCAATGCCCCTGCTGCCGAGCCCGGCAGCGTTTTTGCGCGCGATCACGAGGACATCCGCGGTGGGCCGAAGCAAGGCGCGGCGGCGACGAAAAAACTCGCGGACTTGCCGCTTGATCCGATTGCGCGTCACTGAGTTGCCCACTTTGCCGCTGACCGTGATCCCCAACCGAGACTCCGGACCGTCGTTGGCGCGGCTGATGATGACGAAATTCGTCGAATGAAGTTTCTGACCGATGCGCGACAGGTTTAAAAATTCCGCTCGTTTTCGCAGGCGCGCTGTTTTCGGAAACCGTTCCTGGCCTTTCAGCGATATTCCCCGTGCTCGGACTAGGTCCTCGCGCGTTTCGGCGGCACCGTAACCGTCAGGCGTTTGCGGCCTTTGGCGCGGCGGCGCTTGATGACCTTGCGCCCACCCGGTGTTTCCATGCGGGTGAGAAAACCATGCGTTCGCTTTCTTCGTATGTTGCTCGGTTGATAGGTTCGTTTCATAGAAGCCTTGCTCCTCGGGCCGCATCGACGGCCAACTGTTTATTTCAACCACACGGAGTTAATGTTGTCAATTTTAGCCGGCTTCGGCCTTCAACGAGCGATCCATCAGGTTTTGCACCGCTTCAGCCGGCTTTTTACCCGCATAGAGCACCTGATACATCTGGTCGATGATCGGCGTTTCGACTTCCAGCCGTTGGGCTAAATCATAAAGCGATCGCGTATTGCGCACGCCTTCGGCGATCATGCGCGTCGCGCCGGTGATCTCCTGCAGGCTTTTGCCGGTTGCGATTTGCAGGCCGACGGTGCGGTTTCGGCTGAGATCGCCGGCACAGGTGAGGATCAGATCGCCCAACCCCGGTAAACCGGCCAAGGTCAGCGGATCGGCGCCCATGCGTATCGCCAGCCGCGTCATCTCTGCGAGACCGCGCGTGATTAGCGCGGCACGAGCGTTTTGCCCCAGGTTCAAGCCGTCGCTGATCCCGGCGGCGATGGCGATGACGTTCTTCACGACACCACCGATCTGCACGCCGGTAACGTCGGTCGATGTGTACACGCGCAGATAGCGCGTGCTGAGTATCTGCTGGATCGATCTTGCCACGCTCTCGTCATGGGCCGCTACGGTAACCGCGGCGGGTAGTTGCCGCGCGATTTCGCTGGCGAAGCTCGGTCCCGACAAGAAGGCGTGGCGGCGATTGCGCGCACTTCCGAATAGATCGGTAAAAAGCTCGCCCATGGTCTTCAGGCTACCTTCCTCAAGACCTTTGGTGCCGCAAAGAACCATCGCCTCGGCATCGAGCTTGGCGCCAACCGCGGCAAGCACGCCGCGCACGACATGGGAAGGCAACGCGTAAATAACCAGGGTCTTGTGCTCAACGGCTTGGTCAAGTGCCTGGGTTGCCGTGATATTGGCGGGAAGCTTGATGCCCGGAAGATAGATCGGGTTCTCCCGTTGGGAGACGATCGCGCGATAGCAATCGGCGCCGTGGCACCAGAGCGTGATCTGCTCGCCTTTGTCGGCAAGCACCTTCGCCAGCGCGGTTCCCCAGCCGCCGGCGCCCAAGACTCCGATTTGACTGGCCATGACTGACCTTGCCGGCAATTAAGAGTCGCAAGATGCCGATGATGCAACCGGACATCTTGTTTCCCATACGCAAGCTGAGGGTGACTTATTCCGCTTCGTCCTCGTCTTCTTCCTTTTCCGCCAGGCGCGCCAACGAGACCACCCGTTCGCCTTCTTCCAGCTCGATTAAACGCACGCCCTGAGTGTTGCGGCCTATGACGCGAATGTCCTTGATGCGCATACGAATGATTTTGCCCTTATTCGATATCAACATGAGCTGGTCGTCCTCGGTGACCTGTTGGACACCGACCACCCGGCCGGTTTTTTCCGTGGTCTTCATGGTGATAATGCCCTTGCCGCCGCGCGACTGAAGCCGGTATTCATCCATCTGGGTACGCTTACCGTAGCCGCCCTCGGCAACCGTCAAGATGTCAAAACCGAGTGTGAGTATTTCCATGCTGACGACTTTATCACCGGGGTCCAGCTTCATGCCGACCACCCCGAAAGTGCCGCGCCCGGTCGGGCGCACCTGTTCTTCTTTGAAGCGGATCGACTGGCCGTCCGCGGTCGACAGAATGACCTCCTGCTGACCGTCGGTCAATCGCACGCCGATCACTTCGTCGCCGTCTTCCAGGCCGATGGCGCGAATCCCGCTAGCGCGCGGATTGGCGTAGGCCATGAGCTCGGTTTTCTTGATCAGTCCGTTTTTGGTCGCAAAGACGATATAACGTCCCTCTTGAAATTCGCGCACGGAAAGAAAAGCCGAGACTTTTTCGCCGGGCTCGAGATTGAGCAGGTTGACGATCGGCCGGCCGCGCGCCGCGCGACTTGCCTGGGGCAGCTCATGGACCTTGATCCAATAAACCTTGCCGATCGTCGTGAAAAAGAGAATGTGGGCGTGCATCGACGCGACAAACAGATACTCGACAAAGTCTTCCTCTTTGGTCGTCGTGCCGATCTTGCCCTTGCCGCCGCGCCGTTGCGCGCGGTAAAGCGTCACCGGATTGCGTTTGATATAGCCGTCGTGGGATATGGTCACTGCCATATCTTCGTCGACGATCATGTCTTCGAGGGAAATCTCGTCGGAGTGATTGACGATTTGTGTGCGCCGCTCGTCGCCGTATTTTTTTTTGATTTCAGCCAGTTCCTCAACGATGATCTTATAGATTTCCTTCTCGTCGGCGAGAATCGCGCTCAGCCTGGCGATCAATTCGAGCGTCTGGCGATGCTCTTCCATGATCTTGTCGCGCTCCAAGCCGGTCAAACGCTGCAGCCGCAGGTCCAAAATCGCCTGCGCCTGAGTTTCGCTCAGAACGAAGCTCGTGATCAAGCCTTCCTTGGCGGCCGGCGGATCCGCGGCATTACGAATCAAAGCGATCACCGCATCGAGATGATCGAGCGCAATGCGATAGCCTTCCAGGATATGCAGCCGCTCTTCCGCCTTGCGCAAATCGTAGGCGGTGCGTCGCGTGACCACTTCTTTGCGATGCTCGATGAAAGCCTTGAGCGCCTCTTTGAGCGTGAGGAGCTTGGGACGTCCGTCGACAATCGCAAGCAGGTTAACGCCGAAGGACTCTTGCAGCGCCGTGTGCTTGTAGAGCTGATTGATAATGATTTCGGCCACCCCGTCGCGCCTAAGCTCGATCACGATGCGCATGCCCTCGCGGTCGGACTCGTCGCGGATGTCAGCAATGCCTTCGATCTTTTTCTCGTTCACCAGCTGGGCGATTTGCTCGATCAGCCGCTTCTTGTTGACCATGTAGGGAATTTCGCTGATGACGATCTGCTCTCTCCCGGTACGCTTGACGGTCTCGGTGAAAGCCTTGCCGCGCATCTGAATGATGCCTTTGCCTTCGTGGTAGGCTTGAACGATCGGCTCTCTGCCGTGAATGAATCCCGCGGTGGGAAAATCCGGGCCGGGGATGTGCTGCATCAATTGCTTGATCGTGATGTCGGGATTCTCGATCAGAGCGACGAGGCCCGCGATGACTTCGCTCAAGTTGTGCGGCGGCACATTGGTCGCCATGCCGACGGCGATCCCGGCGGCGCCGTTAATCAGCAGGTTGGGCACGCGCGAGGGCAAAACCGTCGGCTCTTTCAGCGAGTCGTCGTAGTTGGGCAAAAAGTCAACGGTTTCCTTGTCGATATCGGCGAGCATCTCTTCGGCGAGCGGGGTCATGCGGATCTCGGTGTAACGCATTGCAGCGGGATTGTCGCCGTCGATGGAGCCGAAGTTTCCTTGGCCGTCGACCAGCGGATAGCGCAGATTAAAATCCTGGGCCATGCGCACGATCGTATCGTAGACGGCGGTGTCGCCGTGCGGGTGGTATTTACCGATGATGTCTCCGACCAGGCGCGCCGATTTTTTGTAGGCTTTGTCGGAGGTATTGCCCATGTCGTACATGGCGTAGAGCACGCGCCGGTGCACCGGTTTGAGTCCGTCGCGCACATCGGGCAGCGCGCGGCTGATGATCACGCTCATGGCATACGCCATGAACGATTCGCGCATCTCTTCTTCGATATAGACCGGAACTTTTTGTGACTTTATCGTTGCTTCCATGAATAACTCGCGGCTTCGATGGGTTCGAAGCTGTTGTGTTTAGAAGATTGGAACGTTGGAACGAGGGGAACGGCTGGAACCTTAAATATCCAGATTTTTAACCGTGAGCGCGTTTTCTTCGATAAACTTTCGCCGCG
>JAICHC010000188.1 GCA_025922795.1 Candidatus Binatia bacterium
AATCCCTCTTGCCGGTGAATTTCGAAAATATTTCGCGGCCGAGCCATGGGAACGTCGATGATGTCTTTGATTTTTCCCGGCCGATGAGTCATGACCACGACCCGGTCGGCGAGGGCGACCGCTTCCACCAGATCGTGCGTGACGAACACGATGGTCTGGCGTTTTTGCTCCCATATTTTTAACAGCTCGTCCTGCAGCACCATGCGGGTCTGTGCGTCCAGCGGGCCAAAGGGCTCGTCCATCAGAATAACCGGCGGCTCATAGGCCAAAGCGCGCATGATCGAAGCTCGCTTGCTCATCCCGCCCGATAACTGCGCCGGATAATATTTCTCGAAGCCGGTGAGGCCGGCCAGTTTGATGAAATGATGGACCTGCCGCTCGCGTTCGGGGCGCGGAAAGCGCTTGGAGTCGAGACCGAAGCCGACATTTTCTTCCACGGTCAGCCACGGGAAAAGCTTGCTCTCCTGCGGCACGTATCCAACCCGGGTGTTAAGTCCGCGCACCTCATCGCCCTGAAAGAGAATCCGTCCGGAGGACGGCGGGGAAAATCCCGCGATCAGCTTGATTAACGTCGATTTGCCGCAACCGCTCGGTCCGACGACGGTCACGAACTCGCCATAGGGTACATTCAGGCTGATTTCTTGGAGCGCCCGAATGGCGCCTTCTCCGGGGGTGCGGAAAAGCTTGGAGACAGCCTCGACCCGTATGACCGGGTTGTCTCCGGGAGCGGTTTTAGCACGCGTTTGTGTAATCGTCTCGCCTGAACTCATCGCTTGCCGATTTTCCGAAACACGTGTTCCGCCATGACTAGAACCCACTGTCGTGGTTGAGTCAACCGCTTCAACCCAAAGTCCGAAACTCTATATCATAACTTCCGTGGGGTTTCCTATGGGCGGACGACATTTATCCCGAGGGGATCTTAGCTTGCTTTTCGCACTTGCGTTCGGATAGTTTGTGAATCGAAAAATTTACTACCGGAGGAAGCAGTGAAAATCATCAGCGAGACGATCATCAAGAGCAACAGCGGCAAGACCTTCGAGGTCAGAAAAGGCCAGATCATACGAGTCATCGGCGAGTCCACCGCGGATTACGTCGTTTTCAATTTGCGCAACGTTAAAGAGCGTTTCGACCAGGCGCGGACGAAAGTCGATCAGGGGAAAATTTACGTGACGACCGGCGACGTTCTGATTTCGAAGTACAACAACGTCATGCAAACGATCGTCAAAGACACCTATCGTGGCACCCATGACATGGAAAAAGGCATGTGCAGCACTTCTTTCTACAAGAAATGGGGCGATGAAATTTTCAAGATATACGGCGGTGTTTGGAAAAGATTGGGAAGAAAAAAAGTCGTCGCACCCAAGCACGGCTGCTGGGAAAATCTCGCCAGGGCTTTGAAGCCGCACGGCGTTCTCAAAGAAGACGTGCCGAGCCCGCTCAACATCTTTCAAACCATGGTGATCAACGCCAAGACCGGCACTATGCGTTACTCGATGACCAGGCCTCGTGCGGGCGGCGACACGATGGATCTCCGCTCCGAAATGGATTGCCTGGTGGGCATCAGCGCCTGTCCCGAAGGCGGGCGGGGAAAAGATCTACAAATAGTAATTTATAAAAACTAAGGTTCCAATTGTTCCAAACGTTCGAATAGTTCCGGGTGGTTTTCCCGGCGAGATCGATTGGAACATTTGGAACGGCTGGAACGTTTGGAACTGACCTACTTATATAATTTGTCAATAAAACCGCTCGCCTCCAACTCCTTTAAAAAACTGATGTCGGTGAAGTCAGAAGGTTTGGCTTGCGCGGCTTTTGGGTTTTTGGCCTTCAACTGGTCGAGGTAGAGCTGGATGCCCGGCTCGGTAGGGTACGGAACCTTTTGAGTCAGTTTGGCGACGATCTGATGATAAGCTTCTTCGACCGATTTTTGGTCCTTGATCGCCAGATACTTCTGTAGGACTTTTTGCGCGCCCTTCGGATTGCTCAGATTGTAGTGGCTGGCTTCGACGTAAGCCCTCAAGAAGCCGCGCACCGTGTCGGGCTTTCTCTTAATATAGTCACGCGTAGTGGCGACGCCGTTTAACTGCCACTCGACATCGAGCTTGGTGAAATCGAGCATCGGCCTCAGGCCGATCTCTTTGGCTCTTAATGTCTCCGGAGCCTGCAAGAGCGTCGCTTGCAGCGCGTTGGTTTGCATCGCCGCCAGGCGTGATGGAATCGAGCCGGCTTGCACGTAGGTAACTTCGGTCTCTTTTATTCCGAATCGGTTTAGGACGGTGAGCGCGGCGGCATTGTCTGCACCGCCGATGCGGCTCACGCCGAACTTCTTGCCTCTCAGGTCCTCCACTCGTCTGATCTCGTCGGTGACAAAAAGCACGTAGGGAAAGCGATTGGCTCCGCCCGCAACCAGCACAGCGCCGGACCCTTGTAAATTGCTGGTGACCACTGCGGAAGCTCCGGCGTGGACGATCGGTGTTTCACCCGATACCAGGGCCGTGACGGCGAGCGGCGCGCCCACGAGCAACACCAAGTCGGCGTCGAGCCCATGCTTGGCATAAAAGCCCATCTCTTTTGCCGTCCAGACGTTCGCTTGAGTCGGCGCAATCACCGTGTAGGCGACGCGAAGTTTTTCCAGGGTCTGCGCGTTCGCGAGCGAGTAATGCAGCGACACCGCAGAGGCCAGGAAAACTATCAATCCAATTCGTCGCAAGATTCGGCTTCTCATCGTTGCTCTCCCGTGTTTTGGGTTTGACCTGCGGATCCGATCGGGTTGATCGCTGGTCGTGTGGGCAGGCCCACAATAGTTTTTTGGCAGCCAATATCACATGCTTTTACGCGTGTGCGCGCGCGGTCTTTGTCCGGTCTTCTTTGGGTAGTCGGCGCAATTCGAGGCTGAACTCTACGTTGGCGAGGACGGTGCGCCACGGCAGTAAAGCGAAAGCTTGAAATACGACGGCGCGGTCGGGCCCCGGCGCGGTGACCTGCTTGCCGTCGATGAGAATCTTGCCGCTATCGTAAGGGATTAAGCCGTCGATCATCTTGAGCAAGGTGGTTTTGCCGCACCCGCTCGGCCCGATAATGCTGACAAACTCGTTCTCGCGGATGGAAAGACTCACATCCGCCAGTGCTCTGACTTCCGTGGTTTGTTCTTTGACGGTTTTGTGAAAGCTTTTCGAGACCGCCTGGATCTCGACCAGGGAGTTCGACTCGTTCCATTTGTTCGAGACGTTCAATTCGTTCAAGGCGTTTGAAGATCGAACCGGTTGTCGGACGATTAGAACGGTCTGAACGTTTTGGACCGGGCCTTCATTTGCCGGTGATTGCCTCATCGTCTCTGCCTGGTTCGTATGGCCGCGTGTCGCGCGCAAGATCGATTTTGTTGAGCACCTCGTCGGGCGCCTGCGCTTCTTTTGGAAAATGATATGGCGGCAGCGGTTTGGTCGCATCAAAAATCAATTTGGTTTCCATCGGTCCTTTCTCAAGCCGGTTGAAGCCGTAGGCCGTGGGATTGAGATGCGAGCCGATGATGTTGGGAATGATTACCAGGTCCCGATCGGCCTGGAAGCGCATCGCGAGCGCCCAAAGCACTTGAGTTTCGTTGAACACATCGACATCGTCGTCGACGACGATCACATGTTTGATGTTCGGGTCGGTGACTATTGCCGCAAGGGCGGCCTGTTTCGGATCGCCTTCGGCTCTTTTTTTGACCGAGATATAACAATGCGAGCGGGCGGCGCCGGAAATCGGCATGTTGACGCCGGTGGTGCTTGGCACGACATCCTGGATGCGCTTGAGCAAACTGCCCAGCCGCGGCGCGGCGCCGATGATATTGTGCTCAAAATGAGCGCTATGGATGCATTGATAGATCGGATTTTTCCGCATTGTGATCGCGGTGACTTCGATGTAGGGTTGTTCGCCTTCTTTGTAGTAGTAATGCGGCCATTCGCCGAAGGGGCCTTCGTAATGGCGCTTTTTCGGCGGCACGATGCCTTCGATGATGATCTCGGCGCGGGCCGGCACCATCAAATCGACCGTCTCGGCCTTCACCACTTCCAGTGGCTCGCCTAAAAATGCGCCCGCGATCTCCAGCTCCGAGCCGATGCCGGCCTGTTTGCTGACCGCGGCCATGTTCAATGCCGGATGATGGCCGACGGCGAGGGCCACTTCCATTGTTTCGTTATGATCTTCGTATTCTGCACGCACATAGTTGGCGTGATTGGCCGGATTGACCATCAGGCCGAGCTGTCTCTTGCCCTGCTTTTGGTGGCGGTAGATGCCGACATTGACCGCACCGGTGCCGCGCTCCTTGCAAATCATCGCGGCCGCATTGACGTAGGCGCCGGCGTCGCCCTCATTGAGAGTCAGAACCGGCAAGAGATCGAGATCGGCAGCATCGCCTTTGAGGATGACTTCCTTGCACGGCGCGTCCCGCGCAGGAATTTCTTCAACCGGTACCGGATTGTGCTCCCGGTGCGCCAGATCTTTGACCATCTGCGGCACCGAAGGTGAGCCCAATGACAATGCCAGCCGTTCATAGGTGGCGCCGAGATTGATCACCAGTGGAATTTTCGATCCCTTGATGTTTTTGAAAAATACCAATGGAAATTCATTTTTTCGTTCGAACTTCTCGACGATGGCGCTGGCTTCGTAACGCGGATCGATTTCTTTATCGACAACCACGACGTCCTTGGGGCGCTTTTCCAACAATTCATCCAAATAACTGCGAAAATCTTTGGGCATTCGGCTTACCTCCGACTCGATTTCGGTGCTTGCTCAGCGACCCGGGTCCCGGATTATTGGCTAAGCTATGCGCGCAATTGCGCACGACTGTCAAGCCGAGCCTTCCTTGACACCTCCCAGCCGTTCTTTTAACTGTAGCCGCGGGCATGAAGATGCGAAAACTGCCGGTCCAATGGGGCATCAGCCTGCCGAATCGCGGCGCGCTTTTTGGCCTCACCGACGTCGATGAGTTGATCGAAACAGCGATAGTTGCTGAGCAATCCGGCGTGTTCGAATCGGTTTGGTTGGGCGATAGTTTGATTCACAAACCGCGTCTTGAAGCGATCACCATGCTGGCGGCGGTGGCGACACATACCAAAACAGTACGCCTCGGCACGATCTGTATGGCGTCTTTCCCGGTGCGCCATCCGGTCTTGCTTGCGATTCAATGGGCATCGCTCGATCAGATCTCGAAAGGTCGAGCGCTGCTCGGCGTGTGCATCGGCGGCGGTCACGAAGGCGAGCTCAGCGCCTTCGGCGTGAAGCGCGAAGAGCGCGTCGGGCGGATGACAGAGGGAATCGAGCTGCTGCGGCAAATCTGGAACGACAAAGACGTCGTGCACCGCGGTAAGTTTTACACGCTCGAGGGATACAACATCGTGCCCAAACCGGTGCAAAAGCCGCCGCCGATTTGGATCGCCGTCAGTCCGGATCGCGAGCAAGCCGGGGACAAGGTCATCGATCGAGCGATGCGCCGCGTCGGGACGATGGCCGACGGCTACATTACCATGGGGCTGACCGCAGAAGAGCTTGGCAAACGTTTAAGGGTTATTGAACAAACCGCCAATGGGTTGGGCAGGGATTTGTCCCATTTCGAAGTGGCAATCCACGGCATGGTCAACATCAACGACGACCAGCAAACCGCCTACGTTCAAGCCAAAGATTACTTTAACCATTACTACGGTCCGACTTACCCGCCCGAAAGTTTGATCAAAGTTTGGCTGGCGCACGGACCACCGAAGGCCTGTGCGCGATTGATTCAAGAATGGATCGACATGGGCATCACCACGCCGGTGCTGCGTTTTACTGCGAAGGATCAACTCGCTCAGATGAAGCGATTTATCGATGAAGTCTTGCCTTTGTTGCGGTTGAACTAACGGCGCGATGGTTGATAAAAGACTGGAGTAGTGGAGTGGTGGAGTATTGGAGCGGTGGGTCCGGAATTCAACACCCATCATTCCAATCCTCCAGTACTCCAACTGTCTTTTAAAGGAACCGCCATGTTTGAAGATCTCAGAGGCTTTCTCACTCACCTTGAAAGCCAGAATGAATTGTTACGTGTCAAGGATGAAGTTGATGTCAAGTATGAAATTGCCGCTGGCATGCGCAAGACATCCGACGTCCAAGGACCG
>JAICHC010000189.1 GCA_025922795.1 Candidatus Binatia bacterium
ACTGCGCAACCCATGTGCCAGCGGATCGGCGGGCGTTAAGTCGCCGTGTTCGTGTAAGTCTCGTAATGCTCCTGTCAGCGAACAAACTAATGGCGGTGGCTTTTTCGGCACCATGTGGTGTTCAATAAGCCACCGCTGGTCCGAGCTAAACAGTGTTCAATCTGAGCGGTTTTTCGAGAGAATCCGCCGGCGAGCTTTGGGTGATGCTTGGGTCTGGGACGCAGCTTAGATGTTGGCACTCACCTTGCGCCATTAAGGCGGTAGATGCTCGCGACTCTTAACGATTTTTGAGGAGGTGCTCTGAAAGGCGTTTGGTGGTATATGCAGGGCGACGGGATCGTAACGGAATGAAACCGCTGATTGCCAACGTTCTGCTCTTTTTTATCCTCGCTGTTTTCACAGCGCCGGCGCCTGCAGAAAACATCGCTGTAGTACTGAGCTCCGATGCCAAAGTATACCAAGAGGCACTGGAGGGCTTCCGAGAAGTTGTGCGCCATCGGATTGCTGGGGTTCAGATTCTGGAAAAGAACAATCCGGCCGGCTGGCAGCAGCAGTTGAAGAGAATTCGCTCCGTAACCGAACCTGACCTTGTATTTGTCATCGGGACATCGGCTCTAGAACTTGTCTCAGGCGACATCAAAAACATCCCTGTCGTTCATGCGCTCGCGTTCAATCCAATCAGCAAGCAGCTTACCGCGAGGAAGAACATTTATGGTATCAGCGTGATCCCTTCTGCCAGTCAGGTGATTACGCTATTGAAAGAGTTGAATCCAAAGATTCAACGGGTGGGTACGATTTATGATCCGTCAAGAAGCGGTTTGTTGTTTTCGGAGGCGCGGGCCATATTTCAAGACAAGGGGGTGCAGCTTGTAGGTAAAGAAATCCGATCGGCCGGCGACATCGGAGCGGCACTGAAGTCTTTAGAAGATGAAATCGAAATCCAGTTGCTGTGGCCGGACGAAAAGTATCTGGCCGAGGATATTTTGCAACGGTTTCTTTTGTTCTCTTTCGAAAAAAGAATCCCGTTCCTCGGATTGTCCGAACGGCACACGGAGATGGGAGCACTCGTATCCCTGTCCTACGGTAACGCCAAAGATATGGGCAACCAGGCTGGAGAATTGGTAAACCGGATTTTTGGGCGGGCGGCTGATTTGCCCGCACCTGTCACTGTGCCCCGGCAAATCAAACTCACGGTAAATCTCAAGACGGCCCGGAAGCTAGATGTCAAGGTTCCAGACAGTATTATTCGGCGCGCCGATAACGCGGTTAAACCGCCAGTTTATAAGGACGGAGACTGGTGGGTATTTCGGATCAAAATGACAGATCGAAACGGCACAACGAAGTCTGAGATTCATCGGGTAATGTTTAACAAGGGCCACTTTACCAGCGATGATCCTCATTTTTTGTCTGGCGGAGATATTCCTGGTACCCCTTACTTTCTCCCGTTCGCCTCAGTGTATTTATCCGACCCGGGGAGAAGATGGTTGGATTTTCCACTTGTTGCAGGCAAAACATGGTCATTTCGTTACCGTGTAAGGGCGGGCGGATTTGCTGGCGGGCCAAGATTTTCCTACAAGCCTGTCAACGCCAGCGCGGAAGTCGTCGGTAAAGCGTCCCATCCGATTGAAACACCCGCCGGAAAATTTCCCGCAATTGAAATCGGAAGGACCGATAATGTGGGCGGTATAGTTGGCGGAGTGCTTGCCTATTACTACAGCCCCCAAAGCCAAAGTGTGGTGAAACTTCGAGCGCAGACGTACGGGTATGAAAAAGGGGAGTACCTGCTGGAATTAGTAGCGTATGGCGACAGTGGCAATAGCGGGAAAGACGCACGTCGTTAACGGCCGGATACACGAAATGTTCCATCCAGCTACCTTTAGAGCGCGAATTTTTTGGTCACTTATTCCGACATTGTGCGCCTTGTTTGTTCTTCTCGGTCTGGTGGACCTATACCAGCAAAAGCAGGTGGCGGAAAGCGAGATCCATGCGCGCGCCAAATCGATGGCGGAAAACCTGGCGTATAGCAGCCGCCTCGCCGTGCTTACCGAGGACAAGTGGCTATTGGAGGCGACCTTGCAAAGCGTTACCGGTGCGGCCGATTTCGCTTACGTCTGGATATACGGTGAAAAAGGGAAACCATTGGTTCACGCGCCAGGACGACTCACCCACATTGAGCGGTTGAAGCCTGAGCTTTATGATAATCAGAAAGCACGTATCTCACAAAAAGCGGGGAACGTGTTCAACAGCGTTACCGCTGGTAATGAGAGCTATTTTGAATACATCGTACCCATAACCTCAACTCAATCGACAGTTCCCTACGAGCTGCAAATTGAATCCCGCGGCGAGAGCCGGTTGGACGTATCTCACATCCGCGAGCGAACCATCGGTGCGGTGCGACTCGGTTTATCAATGAATCGAGTCGACGCCCAACTCACCTCATTTTTGAAGTGGCGCGGCTGGTCGCTTCTCGTTTTCTTGTGTTTGAGCGCGCTCGCGATCTATGTGTTCTCGGTCACGATTACCCGTCCCATAAATCGGCTGACCGGACAGGCAAAGAGGATGAGTCGCGGTTTTTTGAATGAGGCCATCCCGGTGGATTCGCGAGACGAGATCGGCCAACTGGCGACGGCGTTTAATGACATGGGCCGAGCTATGAATGATCTTTATGTGGGTCTCGAACGCAAAGTCGCTGAGCGGACAAAAGAATTGACTGTCGCCAATGAAAAGCTGGCTGAGGCGAGCGAGCACAAATCGCGATTTCTCGCCAACGTGAATCATGAACTCCGCACGCCGCTCAGCTCAATCATCGGTTACGGGCGCTTGCTGCGGCGGGAAACGCAGGGACAGATTTCTTCATTGCAGCGAGACAATCTGGACGATCTGTTACGCAACGCGGAACGTCTACTGGCCCTCATCGACAGTCTTTTGGATCTTGCGAAAATCGAATCAGGCAAGATGGAAGTTCATCCCGAACTCGTGCAAATCGACGAGCTCGTCCAAAGCGCGGTGACGACCATAGAACCGATGTTGAACAAGGAGCAGATTCGACTCGTCTGTGATGTGCCGGTAGACATCGCTCCGGTCTATACCGACGGGGAGAAGCTGCGGCAGATCCTTCTCAACCTCTTGGGCAATGCGGTGAAGTTTACCAATAGGGGCGAGATAAAGATTTCCGCTTGTCAGGTCAACGGCGATTTCAAATTAGCCGTGGGCGATACCGGCATCGGGATCGATAACGCCGACCTGGCGAGAATTTTCGAGGAATTCGATCGCGGCTCGCTGGCAAGCGAGGGACAGTATCATGGGACCGGGCTGGGGCTGGCGATCGTCAAAAGGTTGGTCGATGTTCTGGGCGGTTCGATTGCGGTCGAGAGCGAAGTCGGAAACGGTTCGATGTTTACTGTAACGTTGCTGATTAAAAAGTCACAGAACGGCTCACTCTAATGTGACGCTCGATAGGGGAATGTCATCGACGCGGTTACGTGCTGGGCATAATATAAACCAAATCGATGGGACCTTTGGTGCATGCGGTTATTTTCGACACTCGCCTACCTCGTTTGTTCCTGCAATTTGCCTCCAACCGTCAGTAGTCCAGGATCCAGAAGATATCTACGCAGAGTGGCTAGAAACCCAGCCTTGCTTGGCCCGTGTCGCCTAAGGGCAGATTTGTGGTAATAGGGGTGCACGGAGGGGCCATGAAAACGATCTTTCTGTTGCTTCTGTTTGCCGCCTTGGCCCACGAACGGGCTACCGCGGCGCAATCGCGTCAGATACCGCGTGTTGGGGTGCTTATGCCCTCGTCGGTTAACGATCCCGGTGAGAAGCGCGAGCTCGAGGCGTTTCTGGGAGGGTACAAAGAGCTTGGCTACGCCCCGGGGCAAAATGTCATATTTGAATACCGTGGCGCCGACCAGAAACTCAATCTTTTGTCGCGACTAGCCGAAGACCTAATTCGACTCAACGTATCCGTCATAGTTGCGGTCGGAACCACCGCAGTCGCGGCGGCCATCAAGGCAACCCAAAATATCCCAATTGTCATGGTGAGCGGTGGCGATCCTGTCAGCCGTGGATTCATCAAGAGCTCTTCCGCTCCCGGTGGGAATGTCACTGGATTGTCAAGCTCGGCAGACGGCGATGAGGGCAAGCGAGTAGAGTGGCTGAGAGAGGCGTTCCCATGGATTGAGCGAGTGCTTCTCCTGAATGCCGACAAGAGGAGAAGCCGTGTCGAAAACTACCTTCGCCAGGGGCAACGACTCCCGTTTCAAACCCTGGATGTATTTAGCACTGACGAACTTAATCAGATACTCAGTAGACTTGATGTCAGAAGGTCTGATGCGCTGATCACGGTGCGGAACGCTTTCACCATTCGTCATGGTGAGCAAATTGCAGCTTTTGCCCTCAAGAAACGTGTGCCCTCTATTTACGAGTCCAGGGAATTTGTGGAGAAGGGCGGGCTCATGTCTTACGGCGTGAACTATACGGCGTCCTGGCGGCGTTCGGCCTTTTATGTGGACAAGGTTTTAAAAGGCGCAAACCCGGCGGTCTTGCCTGTGGAGCCGCCGCAGTTTGAATTCCTGGTCAATCTCAGGACAGCCAACAAGATAGGATTCGAGCTTCCACCCGAAATACTTTTGGAAGCGAATGAAGTGATTCAATAGGCTTATTGGTTGGAAAGCATGCGGTTTCTTAAACGCTCCGGAGAAGGACGACTCGTCCGACATTACTTCCTGGTCTCAGTGATCATTATTTGCGCCGGCCTCATCACCAGCGGACTTCTTGAGGTGTATTTCAGTCACCAGGAAAACCTGGATCATTTCGGCCTGATTCAAAAGGAGATTGCTACCAGCACTGCATTTAAGATCGAACAGTTTGTACAAGAGACTGAGCGTACATTAAGGGCGGCAACCAGAAGCCGGGAGATCGTCCGCGACGGACTCTCCACGGGTTACAAGTGGGAATTGAGAAGGCTCCTTGTCAACGCCCCTGCCGTCACTGAAGCGGTCGCCTTCGACGTTCACGGCGTCCAATATGCCGAGGCCAGGCGCTTGCAGCCCGTTGCCGATGAAGATGACTGGAATGCTCTCACCAGTACCATCGTGGAGCTGGCCAGGGAGAATAGATCCTATTATGGTCCGGTTTATTTTGCGGACGGTACCGGACCGTTTATGACGATCGGTGTTCCCATTGAGCGCTTTGCCCGCGACGTCATCGGCGTGCTGCGGGCGGAGATAGACCTTAAGTATGTAGGGCAAGTAATCTCGAATGTCCGCGTTGGAAAAGCGGGGTATGTGTATCTGGTTACACGCGATGGCCAACTCATTGCCCATCCGGATCTCAGCATGGTTCTGCAGAAGCGGGAACTTCGAGAGACCAAACAATTAAAGGCTGTTTCCTTGTCACCTTCTAACGACAATGCACCCAACGCGCTAATGGCGCACAACTTGCAAGGTAAGAAGGTGTTTACCTCGTTCGCTTCTATTTCGACTTTGGGCTGGTTCGTTTTTGCCGAGCAACCGATCGAGGAAATATACGCTCCCCTGTACGCTTCTGTCTTCCGCACTTCAGGAGCTTTTCTGCTGGCGCTCGGGGTGGCTCTACTGGCTACTCTTCTAGTTCGGCGCCGGGTCGTTCTCCCTCTCGAAGCGATGCGCCGAGGCATAGAACGGATAAGGGAGGGGGATCTGACGGCTCGTCTAGATGTCAAAACTGGAGACGAGATAGAAACTCTTGCGGAGGAGTTCAACCGGATGGCTGCGCATGTAAGAGAGGCATACGTAGGTCTGGAGCGCAAGGTGGCCGAAAGGACCGAGGCATTGACGATTGCCAATAACAGGCTGGCGGATGCGAGCCAACAGAAGTCACGCTTTCTCGCCAATGTGAATCACGAGTTGCGCACGCCGCTGAGCTCGATTATTGGTTACGCGCGTTTGTTAAGACGGGAAACCGAAGGTCAACTGTCGTCGTTGCAAAGCGAGAATCTCGTAGACTTGCTGCACAATGCCGAGCGGCTGTTGGGGCTAATCGACAGTCTTTTGGATTTTGCGAAAATCGAGGCAGGAAAGATGGAGGTTCAGTTCGAACAAGTGAGGATCGATGATTTGGTTCGGAAC
>JAICHC010000190.1 GCA_025922795.1 Candidatus Binatia bacterium
CGACGACACCGGCTTCATCGATCAGCTGTATGCGCCGTGAAGTCATGACCCTTTGTTACGACAGGTCTGTTTATGGCGCTTGTGGATGCTGGATTCACAGCGCTAACCCGCTGGCTCATCGTCAGGGGCTTGCGGCCTAGCAAGCGTCAGGTGTTAAAAGCTCGGCGATTACTCCGACAGTTAAGGAAGCTCGATAATTAAGGGACCATCACGCGTCGGGTGCGGCTGCAGCAGTGGCTCCGCGCCGCTGCTCGCCAGTGTTGATGCAGTAATTTCCCAGAGGTAGATCAGATGAGTATCGCCCGCCGCATCCCGGTAAGATTCCGTCATCTTCGGCGTCCAATCGCCCATGTCGAACGTGTAAGAAACTATTCGTGCGCCGGGCGTTAGATGGGTTTTTAATTGCCGGCGCACCGCAAGGTTGCCTTCGTAGGATAAATAAAGCGTGACCACGGAGGCGGGCGACAGATCCGCCGTGCGAAAATCCTGCTGGCGAATCTCAACCAGTTGTTCCACACCTTCTCGGCGGGCGTTTTCTCGCGCCAACTTGACCAAGCCCGGATCGATCTCAAAGCCGACAGCGCGGATCCCGTATTTTTTTGCTGCAGTAATCAGAATCCGTCCGTCGCCCGATCCCAGATCATAGATCACATCGTCTTTTTCAATGGCGGCGAGCGAAAGCATGCGCTCGACTACTTGTTGCGGGGTCGGATCGAAGGGCGCCAGGCGGTCACGACCGCGTCCCGGCACGTCTTCAGTTGAACCTTCAACATAACGACGTTCGGCGCGCACCACACCCGGCGCCACTTCGGTGATCACGGTAGTCGTACCGGCGAAGTGAGGCACATCGATGATGACTAAACCACGATCTCCGTGAAAATGCCGAGGCCGATGCGGATGATGCCGGTTCTTTCCGCGCATCGATCCCGCTACCCGATCGGCGACCTGTCGATCCCCAACTGAGTTCTTTGTCACGGGCTTCGGTTGCGCCCATGTCTGCTGAACCGCTACGCCCGGCTGGTGAATGGAAGTCTGTGGATGGTTCTGTGTTCGTTGGAAGGTTTGCCGCGGAGCGGCGCGTGAAGTCGACCAAGCGCGGGCGCTTCCCAAGCTTTGGGTCGAACCGCGAAATCCCTGAGCGTGGACGATCCGCGAGAATAATAGAAGACAAACCGCAGTCAGAACTAACGCCACAAATTTCATACGAGTTCCCAGTGCCGATCATAGGAAGGTCGGACAGGATAAGTCAACCGTCGGGATGAATGCGGACCGTGCTGCGGGATCTCCACAACCAGGCGGAGAAATGGCGAGAACCAGATATATCTAGTTCGCTCGGCTGACAAACATAGCGTCGTCCGCTCGCACGAAACCGGGCGGTTTGCCGTGCCTCGAGCGGATCTCAAGCCAGCCACTGCCTGAGCCCACTACCGTGATTTCCGTCCCTTTCGAAATCTGGGCGACTACGCGGGCCGAATCCGCTGGTTGCTCATAAACCGGCGTCGAGCGTACCGTTTCGTATGTGCGCGGCTCCATAGCGCGGCTTAAACGAGCCGTAACGGCTGGTTTGGCTGGAGGGCTCACAGTGGCGACTGCCGGCCGCGGCGCGGAAGCAGCAACCCGGCGCGCTGACAAGCGCTCGATCTCACGATTAGCGTCCGTCAACTTGTGCTGCGCTGCGGCTAGATCCTTTTGGCGCTCGTCCAATTGGGCCTTCAAAGCTTTGATCTGCCCTGATGTACCCTGATTTTCTTGACGCAATTGGGAGAGCTGCGACTCGAGATTCTGAATCCTTTGGTCTTTTTCCTTGAGCAGATTTTCTTGTTCGGCAAGCAAAGCCTTCTGTTCAGCCAAGACCGGCCCCAAATCATGCCGCTCCACGTTTCCGCCGACGAGGTAGACACCCAACGCGAAAACAAGCAATCCTAAAGCTAGAATTGCTTTTGATTTCAACGTCATTTTTGCCTTTTCCGGCAAAGCCGTGGGTTCGTCAAACTCCGCTCCGTACCGCGGCCACTCCGGCTCCGCCGATAGGACGAGGTCGGCCTTGCAATAAGGACAAGTCATAGCCTCCATGGAGATGCTATTGGCGCAATGCGGACACAGTCGTGTCTGAAATTTTGGTTGTCCCATCTAAAATTTTCCCGTGTTTTGACCCGAGGGCTGCTCGCCCTTCAATTCAGGTCCTCTATTATTAAATGCCTCCAAACAACCGTCAAGGCTTTTGCTGTTTAGACGTGGAAAGCAGCAAATAATCGCCTTGCTCCGATAATTCGCCTGAGTTATACAACCGCTCGGAGGATTTCAATTCATGGCCGTCATCATCAGCGAAGAGCAAACCAGAAAACTCATCGACATGGCCCAAGCCGTCAAGCTGCTCGACAAAATGTTCCGTGATCGCGCCGCGGGAAAAATGCGCAGCGTGCCGCGCCGCCGTCTCAAAGGGAGCCAAAAGCAGCTCAACATGATGGCCGCTTGGCACCAGGATATGGATTTGATCTGCCTGCGCGCCTACGCCGGCGCGTCGAATACGATCACGTTCTATAACGGCCGCACGGGCGCGATCCAGGCGATCATCAACATGGGATACCTGAGTAGCCTGCGCACCGGCGCCGCCACCGGGATTGCCGCCAAGTATCTGGCGCCCGCCAGCAGCAAAGTCCTCGGGATCGTCGGTCCGGGTTGGCAGGCGACGTTCCAAGTCGAAGCGATCGCGGAAACCTGCCCGATTGAACAAGTCGTCATCTACGGCCGCACGCCCAAGCGGCGCAAGGAGTTCATCAAACAGATGAGCAAAATCGTCAAAGCCGAGTGGAAAGAGGTCGATACAGTCGATGATGTCGAAGCAGCGTCGGATATTCTTGTCGTCTCCACCGACTCCTCTACTCCTGTCGCCACCGGGACGGCGCTCAAGGACGAAGTTCTGGTTGCTTCGATCGGCGCCAATGCGACCGTGAAACACGAGGTGTCGAGTAGTCTTATTCGCCGCATGGATCTCACCGTGACCGACGACCTCGCCGCGGCGAGAGCCGACAGCGGCGATCTGGTCGAGGCTTGCCAGACTCGGATCACCCGTTGGGACGACATCCTGCCATTGGAAAAAATAGTCGCCGAAGGCGCTCCCCAGCCCCGCCCCAGGAAAATTCTTTTTCAGTCCAACGGCATCGCCGATGAAGATCTCGCCGTCGGCAAATACGTTCTCGATCAGGCGAGGCGCAAGAAAATGAAACTGCGCAATGTCACGGAGATCTAGTTCCCGCGTGCACTAAACCGACTAGAATCATAAGCTCATCGCGATCTAACAGACCCCAAAATGCCTCAGAAAAAGAGGCGATCAGCGGCGGAACGATTCTCCCCACCTAAGTTACGGCTTGACAAACTTGAGCACGAATCGATCATTTTGGTTGCGTATTTTATTGACGTTGAAGTCCCGCTTGTCATCGGGACGGCTCAACATGTCTCCTTCCGCGACAAGCTTAAAACCGGCGGCGGTGACTTCTTTGATCACCAAACGCTTATCGATACGGTGCAGGGTCTTCACCTCCGAGTCACCGGTCCCTTCTCGCGCCGAGTGATCGACAACACCGTAGATGCCGCCTTTCCTGAGCGCCGCCAGGACTCGCTTATTCATTCCCGTCCGAGCCGGCTGCGGCAAATCGTGATAGTTGAGATGGGTCAGTGCAAAATCTAATGAGCCGTCCTGGGGCAAGCCAATCTTATCCATCGGACCGACGACGGTCCGGACATTCGTGAAGGACGGCCGCTTTAAACGATCTAACCACTCTTCGCGTGCGCCTGTATTGGTGGAATAAACGAGACCATCGGGGCCGACGATTTGCGAAAGAATCACCGTATAGTACCCTCGACCGGCCAGCAGATCCGCCACCTTGACGCCGCTCCGGACGCCGTAAAACATCATCACCGCTTCAGGCTTACGCGCCGCGTCCAATTGACGTTCGTTCTCCGGCCGTTCGGCGTGGCTCAAGATCGCGCGGTAATCGGGCGCCGTGACGGTGCAAGCAGCGGCAAAAAGCAACAGCAACGGGCCGAGGTGCCGAGTCGCTGAAATTTTGGCAGCGTCGCTCATAAAATTGCCTCCGGAGTTATGGTCGGATTTTGGAAAGTCTTGGAGCTTTGACCAACAAATGAGCCGTCCAGCCAATTTTAAAGGGATTGCGGGCGCATGGCCTTGTCGACTTCGTAGCGCAGTAAATCCCAAATTTTTTCCATGCACTTTCCGAAGGCAGGCTCCCGCATGCTCTTCATCGTGCGCGGGCGCGGAATATCGACGGTGAGGGTCTCCTTAATCAATCCCGGCCGCGCGCTCATGACCGCGATGCGATCGCAGAGCATGACCGCTTCCTCGAGATTGTGAGTCACCAGGATCACGGTTTTTTTGTCGCGCTCCCAAATACGCAGCAGTTCGTCGCGCATCAGCAGCCGGGTTTGCGCGTCGAGATTGGCGAAAGGTTCGTCCATCAGGATCACCTGGGGATCGTTGGCCAACGCCCGAGCGATCGCCGCTTTCTGTTTCATGCCGCCGGAAAGCTCATGGGGTTGCGCTCCGGCAAAATCCAGCAGCCGGACGACTTCGAGAAAAAATCGGCTGACGCGCTTGTAAACGGACGCTTCTTCCTGGCGAAATTCCGGCCCCAAGGGGACGTTTTCTTCGACCGTGCGCCAGGGCATCAGTGCCGCATCCTGGAATACCATCGAGACCACCGATTTGGTGTGCCGCTCACCGACGAATTCCACCGAGCCGGTGGTCTGTTTTTCCAGTCCGGCCATGATGTGGAGCAAAGTGGTCTTGCCGCACCCGGTGGGGCCGATGATGCCGAAGAATTCTCGATCGCGCACTTCGAGCGAAACACCGCCCAACGCACGTACGCTGCCCTGGCCTGTGGCAAACTCTTTGGTCACCCCATGAACGACGACCTTCATCTTATCACAGTTTGCGCGGCGTTCTTCGCGTTTAACTAGAAACCCGAAATTTACCCGAAATTAAAAACTTGAAACGGCGTGAACCGCCTAGCGGCCGCCGAACACCTCATGAAACGTTTTGCCGTACCGCTCAAAATTCCCCAGAACTTCCGTCGGCGCAAACGCCGGCTTGATACCTTCGATCAAGCGCGTCTGGGCGGGCGTTACATCGATTCGATCCGGAATGCGATTCATGCCGCGAATCAATTCCTGGCCGCGCTTGGACAGCACAAAGTCGATGAACAGGCGCGCCGCATTCGGATGCGGCGCCTTGGCGGCAATCCCGGTGGGATGAATGTTGGCAAAAACGGGGTTCAGATAGACCCAATCGACCGGCGCGCCCGAGGGTTTCAAAACTTCGAACGTCTGAGAGTATGCGGTAAGCGCACCGCTAAATTCACCCGCGGCAACGAGTTGGGCCAACAGCGTTCTGCCCGCGCGCAACTGAGTCTGCTTGGCGAGCTCGCGCATGTAAGCCAAACCTTCTTCTTCGCCCATGGCTTTGAGCATGGTGCCGAACCATTCATAGGCGCGGCTGTCCATGCCGATCTGCCCCTTCCACTCCGCTTTTAATAAATCTTTGTAGGACTTCGGTACCCCCGTTTTCGCCACCGCGCGGCTGTTGTAACCGAAGGCCGCATAGTTCGTGTAGGTGGAAGTCCACATCGCTTGCGAATCCTTGTAACCGTCGCGATAAAATTTTCTCTCCGGCGAATCGTAAGGCGCCAGCAGCCCCCGTTTTTTGAGATTGTGCCCGTAAAAACTCGTCGTCACCACCACATCCCAAAGATTTTGCCCAGCGCGATTTTCGGTTAAAATTCTTTCCATCAGTGCCGAGTCGGTGCTGCGATAAAACACCGCGTCAATCTTCGGAAAGAGCTGTTTGAAACCATCGATGAGAGTCTTCGAATCGGCGGCGTTGAAGGTCGCGTAGAACATCAGCTTGCCTTCCGCCTCCGCCTTTTCCTTCAAACCCTGAGCGTTCGCCGGAAACGTGGCGAGCCATATTCCAAGGCTGATCGCAAAAAACAACATTGTACCCGTTCGAAACCTTTGCATCACTCCATTACTCCAACATTCCATCACTCCAACCTGCTCTTCACGGCATCTCCGCCAATAACCG
>JAICHC010000191.1 GCA_025922795.1 Candidatus Binatia bacterium
CGGCGTATACCGCCTTTGCAGTTCATCGCCTTCGATGCTGGCGTCGGGTGTTACGCGATCAGGTCGCCAACGAAGCAAATACGACTGAGGAGACCATCCGCACGGTACGGGAAATCTCGGCCGGCGGCGTGATCTATCGCAAAAATGCCGACGACTATGAGATCGCCCTGATTCACGTGCGCCGTCGCTGGGGTTTGCCGAAGGGACACGTCGAGGAAGGTGAGCGGGACGAGGAGGCGGCGCTGCGCGAGGTGCGCGAGGAGACCGGACTCGAGGGGAAGTTGATCCGTAAACTCGGGGATATTCGCTACTCCTATCGAGACAAGGCCACGGAAGGCGAGCCGATACGCATTTACAAGCGGGTACACTTTTTTCTCCTGCGCTATCTCAAGGGCGACGTTCACGATCACGATCACGAGGCGGACGACGTGCGCTGGTTTCCCATCGAGCAGGCGATCAAGCAGCTCAAGTTCGCTACCGAGCGCAAAATGGTGCACCGGGCCATGTCGGTTTTGCGCGCGCGCCAAAGCCAACGCCGCTCTTCGGCGGCGCAGAGCCATTGATCGTCTTCCCGTTTGATGATTTCGTGCTGTTTCGTCTCGCATAGACAACTCGGAAGGAGGCCTGCGTGAGTCAAGTGGCATTGATCACGGGAGGGGGCGGCGGAATCGGGGGCGCAGTGGCGCGCCGAATGGCGGCCGCCGGCATCGCGGTCGTGATCGCCGATTACGACAGTCAGGCCGCTAAAAAGGTCAAAGATGAAATCGTCGGAGCGGGCGGTGCAGCCGATGCCTTTGCCGTCGACGTAACCGTTGCACACAAGGTCAAAACGCTCGTCACCGATGTCGAGAAATGCTTCGGCCGAATTGACATCCTAGCGAACATCGCCGGCGGCAGCGCGTATACCAAACGGATCGAGGAACTGACCTGGGCGCAATGGAAGGAAGTCATGGACGTCAATTTGAAAGGAACGTTCCTGATGTGCCGTGAGGTTGCCCCGATCATGCAGCGGCAGAAGAGCGGCCGAATTATCAATACGGCATCGAATTACGGCGTAACCGGATCTGCTCTGCGCACCCCGTACGCTGCTGCGAAAGCGGGCATCATCACGTTTACCAAGTCTTTGGCCCTCGAGCTGGCGCCGGACAGCGTGCTTGCCAATACCGTGGCGCCGGGACCGACGGATACGCCGCGCGTCATGGAGAAAGAATCGGCCGAGGCGCGCCGGGGGCGCTGGTGGCCCAACATTCCACTCGGACGAACGGCCGTGCCGCAGGACCTCGCCGAGATGTATTATTTTCTCACCACGCCGGAGAGCGCGGCGATAACCGGACAAACATTTCACGTCAACGGCGGAGTGGTGATGCCATGAGACTGAAAGATAAAGTCGCTGTGGTCACGGGCGGCGCCCAGGGGATCGGCCGGGCGGTGGCGCTCGGCATGGGCCGCGAAGGCGCCCAAGTCGTCGTCGCCGATTTGCAGGCGGAAAAGGCCCAGTCGGTGGCCAACGAGGTACGGGCTCTCGGAGCCGAAGCGGCCGCGATCGAAGTGAACGTCGCCAATGAATCATCGGTCCAGCGGATGGCAAAAAGCACGCTTGAGCGATTTGGCCGCGCTGATATTCTCGTCAACGTCGCCGGTATTTATTATCCTAAAGCATCGGTTGTGGAGCTGTCCGAGGAAGACTGGGATCGCACTATCGACATCAACGTCGGCAGCAATTTTCTCTGTTGCCGCGAGTTCGTGCCGGCGATGCGCGCGCAACAAAGCGGACGCATCATCAGCCTCGCTTCGGGCATCGGCCATTACGGCATGCGGCAGTTCGCGCACTATGCCGCGTCCAAGGCCGCGGTTATCGGGTTCGTCAAAGCGCTTGCCCGCGAAGTCGGCCCCGACGGTGTCACCGTGAATGCCATCTGTCCCGGCTCGGCGAATACCTCCATGCCGCGCCAACACCGCTCCGAGGAAGAAGTCATGGCGCGGCTGCGTGCCACTCCCTTGCCGCATGTTCTCGAGCCCGAAGACATCGCCGGGCCCATTTTGTTTCTGGCCAGCGCCGCCGCCGCGTATATCACCGGTCAGTCATACAATATCAACAGCGGCAGTTATATGTTTTGAGCGGCGTCATCGACGCCCTCACTCGACCGAGGCCCGTTTGCCTCGCCTGAACCGTTAAGGCGCTGTGAGCACGAGCTACCGCGGCTTTCTTCGAATAATCAATACGCGACCTGCGGGTTGCCTGAACAGCAGGTTGGTGTCAAGGTGCAACCATGTCGCCTCCAAGTCACTTGCCGCCGGCGGCACCAAGTCGTCTGTAGAGGATGGCGGACAACGGCGCAGATCCAAAGGCGGTTTGTTGCTGCGGGTTCGAAGGTTGTGCTCCGCATGCGGCCACGACGAGAATTGCTTCTTGCTGCGGCCGTCGCAATTCAACGGTGGTCTCGTCGATAGTCCTATTGGCTGTTTGAGTACTGCGGAGTCGGATACGGCTCGGCAATCTCGAAGGAGGGGAGATGGCGACAAAGCCGTCCGGATTCGGGTTCGTAGAGTGCGCCGACCTGGTCAACGAACAGAAATACGGCGCCGCCTTGCGGCTTTTTCAGCAAGCGGTCGGCAAATTCCTCGATTCGAAGAGCCCTCCCAAGCGCGGCGAGATCGCCCGCCAGTTGCTTCAAATCGGTACCGCATTGGAAGAGACGCTCAAGAGAGCCATCGGCGACGACTGGGATTCCCACGTGCCGAAATTCGACGATGACGCCCGGCATCCGATCTGCTCGTTTTGCAGCAAATCCCAGGCCGAGGTGCGCAAGCTCATCGCCGGCCCGTCGGTGCATATCTGCGACGAATGCGTCGGGCTATGCAAGGATATCGTCGCCCAGGAGATCGACGACCGTAAAGCAGCCAAAAGAAAAGCCGCGAAATCGAAAACAAAAGAAAACCGCCTTTGCGGCATTTGCATGGAAGCGCGCGAGACCGACGAACTGATCTTTTTGCCGCATGCGGCCTACATGTGCGCCGGCTGCTTGGAGGACATACAGACGGTGCGCGACAAGCAGACGGAAAGGTAGCTGGTCACCGCGGCCGATTACAGCACCTTTCACAACTAGCCATGTCCGCTCAATCCGTCGGGAAGATTCTTTTGCCCGTTGCTTCTTCCTCCAAAATGATCGCTTTGGTCGGGCAGATCTTGGCGGTCAGCAAAATCTTTTCATCCGTCTCGGCTTTCGGATCGATCACTTCGGCGATCATTTTGGCATCGAGGCGGAAGACTTTGGGCGCGGCCTGGACGCACTTGGCGTAACCGTCGCATTTGTTTCGGTCGATGGTGATTTTCATAAGGCCTCTTACCGGAAAAGTCGTTCAAGGTTCGCGGTTCAAACAGCCAATGTTCCGGACCGGCTAATCGGTCGCTGGTGTTTCTACAGGCCGAAAAATCGCTTGGCGTTCTCGCCGAGGATTTTTTTCTTTTGCGTTTGGGAAATATCGCAACGTTCTTTGATCTCGGTGATCGAGTTGTCGCGCGCTTCGGCGTGGGGCATGTCGCCCGAGATCATGACTTTGTCATCGCCGATCCATCGCAAAACTTCCGGCAGCAGTTTTTCATCGCCTTCGCAGGTGAAATAGATTTCGCAGTCCTTGAAATATTCCGTTGGTGCCCGCTGGGGCAAGCCGGGGCGATTGATCGCCTTTTCGGAGTGAAAATAGTGATCCATGCGCTGGAGCATGTAAGGCAGCCAGTCGGCGCCGGCTTCAAGAAACGATATTTTCAACTTGGGGAAGCGGTCCAGCACCCCGCCGCCGACTACGCCGTAAAAGCCGAGCAGCAGCGGCAAGGTAAACGTAACGGCATGCGCCGCCATGATCGTCGTGCCGCTGGCTTTTAGTCCGGGGTGGCTCCAACCGGTGTGAGCGCTGACCGAAAAATTTAACCGCTCGGCTTCGGCGAAGAACGGATTGAACTCCGGCAGGTCGAGAAGCTTCTCGCCCACGGTTCCGTAAATGATCGCCGTCACTGCGCCCAGGTCTTTGGCCCGCTTCAACTCCTCCACAGCGGCGGGAACGTTTCTAAGCGGCATGACCGCGCCCCATTTGAGGCGATCGGGTGCTGTTTTACACGCGTTGCCGATCCAAGTGTTGTAGCTGCGCATCAAGTCGGCTTCGAATTCGATGTCTTCGGTGAGCGGTTCGAGAAAGACCGTCGGGAAATTCACCTGAATATCGACACCGGCAGCGTCCATGTCTTTAAGGCGCTCGGCCGGGGATTGCAACGTTTGGCTGCCGATCGAATATTTCTTGTGGGTCGCGTGGTAGGAAACCGGCGGCGTGCCGTACACCGTGTGGTTCGATCCTGAAATCTTCGGATAGATGACGCCGTCGATCCACCAAAAGGCATTCAAGTTGGCAAGGATCGGCCGGTTCGGCACCGCGATCGGAAACGGTCTGCGCTCGCGATATTTTTCTTGCAGATAATTCCATGCCTCTTCCGGTTCTTCGACGTGAGAATCGGCATCGATGACGAGGTAATCTGACATGCGCTCCTCCAAATTTCCTTCTTATACAAAAAGAGCGGCCTAGCACCAGGGCCGGGCCGCCGCTCTCGAGACGAACGGAGGATTCAGAGTCTCGCCGCCGGCGGTTAGAGCCATGCCGCGTTGCAATCGTTCGGCTCGTGGCGACAACCGGCGCTTCGCGCCGTTTATTTTAAAACTTCCTTCAGCTTGGCGATCAGCGCCGGTTCGAGCTTCAGAACTTCCTTGACGTTTTGCTCCAGGGTCGCCCCGTCGTCAGGATTGATGTCGAGATTGGCCTTTTTCGCCTCGGCGAGAAACTCAGGATCTTTCATCGTGTCCATGAACGCTTTCCGAATGACCTGCACCCGATCCTTCGGTGTGTTCGGCGGCAAAACGTAGGGCCGCACGGTCGGCCCATGCACGCGGGCGACAGTCGAGATCAGCCGCTTCGCTTCGTCGGTCTTGGCATAGTTGATGGCGAGCGGCAACTTCGGCAGGTCGGGATGGGGCTTGAGAGTCGCTGCCACGATCAGTTTTAGATCGCCGCGCTCCAGCTCGTTGCGCCACGTCGACTTGGTCGATTCCCAGGAATTACTCAGGCCGGCGACCTCGCCGCTGTTGAACGCCAGGCGGACGTCCGCTGTCCCTTTGTAGCCGGACACCATTTGTGTAGGCAAACCGATGGTAACTCTCAGTAAGTTAGGGAAGTCGTCCGTTCCCGAGCCGGTGGCTACGCCGCCGAATTTGACCACCTGCTTGGACGCGAGCCACGAGTCGAGATCGGTAACTCCGCTGGACTTGGAAACGCCAAGCACAAAGTTGTCTTGCGCCGGCACCCCGACGAATTGAAAACGAGCGGCGTCAAACTCGATGCCGGGCTTGCCCAATAGTTGTTGGAGGAAGAGCCCGCCGATGAAGTGGCCGATCGTCAGGCCGTCGGGCCTTGCGACTTTGTAGGAGTAATTAGCTGCGATCATGCTGCCGGCGCCGGCCATGTTTTCGACGAGTATCGCCGGGTTTCCGGGAATATGCTTGCCCATATGGCGAGCGAGCGTGCGCGTGTAAGTGTCGTAACCGCCACCGGCGCTAAAACCAACGATCATACGAATGCTTTTGCCTTCATAAAAATTTGTTTGGGCGAAAGCGTTGCCGGCAGACAAAGCGAGGAAAAGCGATAAAGTGAGCACCGCTGATCTCATGATTATTTTCATAAATGCTTCCTCCACTGGATTAGACGATAGAATGCAGCAAAATCATCGGCGCCGCTTGTCGCGGTTAGCCACGGCTTGTTTTTAAACGAGGCGACTTCGCATTCGGAACGAAGCTCGAGGCGATGACGTAGCACGCCGACCCTGTGAGCAAGTCGATGAGAACGCATCGCGTATTCGATTGATGAGTCTCGTCGCGCCTTAAGCTGCGCGAACTTATGGAAAAGGGCAGGCCGTGTCAAGCCGAAATCGATTAAGGGTGACGTATACTCTGTGTGTAAATTGGGTAGGGGGAGAGGGAGAGGGGAAAAAATGGCTTTCACAATCAGGCGAGGAACGAGGATCGAGAGATGGTTAAGGGTAAGGCCTAGCTCA
>JAICHC010000192.1 GCA_025922795.1 Candidatus Binatia bacterium
CGGATGAAAAAACTATTCGAGCAGTGACCGGCCGGTGCCGGTATGATTCCTGGAGCACGCGGCGAAGCGCGCGCCAGTGACATCAGAGCTGTTCTTTGACCGGGAAAGCGAACAGCTCCCAGAGTCGTTCGAACACGCTCCGCGATTGCCACTCTTCATAGGTTATCTTTTTTGAGTGTTTCAGGTCTTCGTGAAAAATGGCTTCGAGGCGTCGTGCTAGAGAAGCATCGTAAACCGTAAGATTTAGCTCCTCGTTCAAGGCAAAGGATCGATTGTCAAAATTGGTGCTGCCGATGGTCGCCCAAACCCCATCGACGACCATGGTTTTGGCGTGCATCAGAGCGGGTTGATACTCGAATATTTCTACGCCGCCGAGAAGCAGCTCGCCGTAATGACTGCGGCTGGCGACATACGTAAGACGGCTGTCGATTTTTCCCGGCGCCAGCACGACCACACGGACGCCGCGCTGCACCGCATTGAGAAGAGCATCCGTCATCGCCTCATCCGGGATAAAATAGGGATTGGTGATCAGTATTGATTTTCGCGCCGAGTTAATCGACAGCAAAAACAGCATGTAATTTTGGAAGCTGCCGCCCGCGGGCGAGCTACTGACGATTTGCACGGGCATTTTCCCAATGGGCGTGAGGCGTGGAAAATATCCTTCGCCGCCGATTGCGATGGCGGTCGTTTCTAACCAACTCTCCGCGAACGCTGCCTGCAAAAATTTAACCGCCGGACCTTCGATGCGCGCATTGGTTTCGCGCCAGTGTTTCTCGGTGCGACCATCCCCGTTCCAGGTATCGCTTATGCCGTAACCTCCAGTAAATCCCACTCGGCCGTCGATCACGAGGATACGGCGGTGGTTACGGTAGTTGTAATGCAGCAATCTCCAGGGGAAAATGATTGCCGGCACTTCAACCGGGCGAAAAAATTCTACGTGGCAGCCGCTGTCGCGCATGAGCCCAAGAATATCGGCCGGCGTTCGACCCGATCCGTGACTATCGAGCAGGATGTTCGCCTGGACGCCCGCCCGGCACCGCTCGGCGAACGCTTCGGCAAACTCGCGGGCGAGAGAACCGCCTTCAAAGAGATACTGGGCGAACGTTATGGTGGCTTGGGCGGCTCTGATGTCGCGCAGCATCGCGGGGAACGTCTCGTCGCCGTTGAGCAACACCTCGATGCGATTGCCGGCGATAATCGGCGCATTGGTATGTGCTTCGATGGTCGGGAAAAAAGCCGTTTCCCCGAGAGTGATTTGAGGTAGCTGGTCGACGGAGATGACCCTGGCGCAACCGGAAGACATCCCTATCGCCAATAAACAGATCAGCAGTTTCATACGACCTTCTGAAGACAGTCCTTCCATCAATGGCTTAGATTGTAGCATGGTGTGAACGCAGGATTTTATAGCTGCTCGATGGTGGCGGCTTTCCGAACCCCTGGCCGACCGGCCAACCGCGGCCGATTATATTGACAGTCAGAGGGCGATTCGGTAGCGTCACGTCACGATAAGGCGGCTGGTGGCTCATCGTGGCCGCGCCATTCTGGAGGCGTTTTGGAAGAGGTTCAACCCGTTAAAACCGGTAAAGTCAAAGTCGACGACGTCAATTTGTATTACGAGCTTTACGGCGCGGGCGATCCGCTCGTCCTGGTCGCCGGAACCGGCATCAGCCTCGCGCCCTGGCGCCTGTCTCAGGTGCCGGAATTTTCCAAACACTATCAGGTTTTAATCTATGATCATCGTGGTTTAGGACGAAGCGACAAACCGGACATGCACTATACGACGCGCCTGTTCGCCAAAGACTGCGCCGGTCTTATGGACGCGCTCGGCATCAAAAAAGCGCACATGCTGGGGCATTCGATGGGTGCGCGGGTGTGCCAGTGGATCGCCTTGGACTTTCCGCAGAAAGTGCGCAGCCTGGTGCTCTCGGGGCCGGGCTCCGGGAAATACAGCGAGAAACTCGAAGACTATCCGCGCGGCGTTCCGATGGACGCAGCGTTGGAGATGATCGAGAAAGGCTACGAAAAATACCAGAGCGATCACTGGGGGCCGGGCTTCATGTTCAGCGAGAGTTTCGTCAAGGAACACCCGGACGTCGTCAAAAAATATCAGGAGCTGATCGTCGATGAGGTGCCGCCGCTCAAATGCTACCTGCGTCATGTAGTGGCGCGTCAATGCCACGAAACGACCCATCTGATCCATAAGATCCATGCGCCGACCTTGGTGATCGTCGGTGATAAGGATACCCATGAGGGCGGCACCGGCAGCCACGTCGAATCCGCCCAGGTTCTCGCCGAGAAAATTCCCAACGCGGAGCTTGTTCTCATCAAAGACGGCAGGCATGGTTATCTGCGCGAGATGCCGGAGAAAGGCCATCCGCCAATCTTGGATTTTTTGCGGCGCCATTGAGGCGCGGCATCGGGCAGCGATTTAACTATGAACAAAAAAGAAATCATCGAAAAGCAGAAGAAATATCTGTTTTCCTGCGTTGCGACCTATTACGACGAGCCGCTGGTCGTCGATCACGCCAGGGATCAATATGTCTACGATGCCGACGGCAAGGAGTTTCTCGACTTTTTCGGCGGCATTCTCACGGTCAGCGTCGGTCACTGCAATGAAAAAGTCACCGGAGCGATCGACGAGCAAACTCACAAACTCCAGCACATGTCCACGCTGTACGCGAACGAACCGCAGGTCCGTCTGGCCGAGAAGTTGGCGCAGATCACACCCGGACGTTTGGAGAAATCTTTTTTTACCAACAGCGGCACGGAAGCCAACGAGACGGCGGTGTTGCTAGCGCAGCTCTACACCAAGTGTCAGGACATCATTACCTTGCGCCATAGCTACAGCGGCCGGTCCTATTTAGCATTGAGCCTGTCGGCACAGTCGAGTTGGCGTTTGATGCCCAACGTGGTGCCCGGTGTGCATCATATCGCCAATGCTTACTGCTATCGCTGCCCGTTCGGTCTCAGCTATCCGAGCTGCGACTTGAAATGCGCCAAAGATGCCGAAGAGGCGATTCAAACCCTGACGTGTCAAGGACGGGTCGCCGCCTTTCTCGCCGAGCCGATTCAGGGAGTTGGTGGTTTCATCGTGCCGCCGAAGGAGTATTTCCAGGAGATCGTCGGAATTATCAGAAAGTACGGCGGCTTGTTCATCTGCGATGAAGTGCAAACCGGTTGGGGGCGCACCGGCGGAAAAATGTTCGGCATCGAGCACTGGCAGGTGGATCCCGATATCATGACTTTCGCCAAGGGCATGGCCAATGGTGTGCCGATCGGCGCCACCATTGCGACGCCGGAAGTGGCTGACAGCCTGCAGGGCAACACGATTTCCACGTTCGGCGGGAATCCGGTGACATCCACGGCAGCGCGCGCGACCATCGAAGTCATCGAGGAAGAGAATCTCGTCGAGAATGCTCGAGTCATGGGCAACCGTTTGCGCGAAGGCTTAAATGCGCTCAAAGACAAATACCCGATCATCGGCGACGTGCGCGGCATGGGTTTGATGCAGGGCATGGAACTCGTCGGTGAAAAAAAACAGCCCGACGTGCAGAACACCAAGCGCGTGATGGAGTTGACTAAGAACAACGGTTTGCTGGTCGGCAAAGGCGGAACCTACGGCAATGTTTTGCGTGTCGCGCCACCTCTTAACGTCAACAAGGATCAAATCGACCGGGCATTATGGGTACTGGATCAATCTTTTGCCCAGTTGGGGCAATGACCCGTGGCACATTGAAGTGAACCAACCGGTTCGCGCCGCTCCGGGACCCACCGACCGTTGATGTCTCCGCAAGCAGAAATGCTCTAGCGACTAACACACATGAACGCGATCGGACGGCGACTATTGGGAGCGATTCCGGTTTTGTTCGGGATCTCGTTTCTAATTTTTCTCCTGATGCACATCGCGCCCGGGGACCCGGTGACCCTGCTTCTTGGCGACGACGCCACGCCGGAGGATATCGCGCGCACGCGCCACGAGTGGGGTCTCGATCGGCCGTTGATCGTGCAGTACGCGGATTTCATTGCTCGGGCCGTCACCGGCGACTTCGGCAGGTCGCTCAAATTCAATGAGCCCGTAATGAAGCTAGTTGTCGAGCGACTCCCGGCGACCATCGAGCTTGCCATCACGAGTTTCCTGGTGGCCATTCTCATAGCGATTCCCCTCGGGGTCTATTCCGCCATCAAGCATAATTCCCTTCTCGACCACGCGGGCATGAGCGTGGCGCTGATCGGCGTTTCTCTGCCCAACTTTTGGCTTGGAATCATGCTGATCTATTTTCTCGGCGGTCAGTTAAACCTCTTGCCTGTGGCCGGGCGCATCGAGTACGGCATCGAGGTCCAGCCGATCACCCGGCTTTACCTGGTGGACAGTTTGCTGGCGGGAAATCTCACCGCCTTCTGGAGCGCTTTGCAGCATCTGTTGATGCCGGCGGTTACTCTCGGCGCAAGCCTGGCCGCCATCGTTACGCGTATCGCGCGCTCCAGCGTGCTCGAAGTTATGCGCCAGGATTTTATTACCACGGCTCGGGCGAAGGGACTCAGCGAAAAAGTCGTTATCTGGCGTCATATTCTTAGAAACTCGCTGATCACGATCGTCACCATCCTCGGCCTGCAACTGGGCGCGCTGCTGAATGGCTCGGTGATTACCGAGACGGTCTTTTCGTATCCCGGCATCGGTGACCTGCTCATCCAGTCCATCTCGGCGCGTGACTACAAGCTGACGCAGGTCCTGATCCTGTTTTTCGCCGTCATCTATTTTTTCGTCAATCTATTGGTGGACCTGCTTTACAGTTGGATCGATCCGCGCATTAAGCTCTCATAGTGACAGGCTGCTTGACCGGAGCGCGGGGGAATAATATGAACAGAAGCGGCTGGTTTGTGGAGTGGCGGCTTTGCCAGATCGGCGCCCGGAATTGATCCATAATGTTTATCCGTTTCATGAAAATCTGGGTGGGTGGCGCGATTTTGATCGCGCTTTTTGTCTGTGGCGTGGGAGCGCCCTGGCTGGCGCCGCATGATCCACAAGCCCAGACATTGGAGGACCGGCTCAAGCCGCCGCGCTGGATGGATAGCGGCTCGCCGGCGTACTTGCTTGGTACGGATAACCTCGGCCGTGATATGCTAAGTCGGATTATCTACGGTTCACAGATTTCGCTGCTGGTTGGCACGGCGACCGTTATTTTGGCTGGTTTCATCGGCTGCGCTTTAGGCGCGGCGGCCGGTTATTTTGGCAGCACTACCGATGAGATCGTCAGCAAGATCTCGGAAATATTCCTGGCCTTTCCTTTTCTCCTCATCGCCATCGCGATCATGGCCTTCCTGGGGCAGGGACTTTTTAATCTCATTTTTGCGCTTATGCTCAGCCGGTGGGTGCAGTACTGCCGCGTGGTTCGCGGCGAAGTGCTGTCGCTGAAGGAGCGCGATTTTGTCACCGCGGCCAAGGCCCTGGGCGGCAGAGACTTCTATGTTCTGCTGCGTCACGTCGTGCCGAACACCTTTTCGAGCATCACGGTGATCGCAACATTCGCCATGGCGGTTGTCATCATCTCGGAAGCGAGCTTGAGCTTTCTCGGGTTGGGCGTCCCGGCACACATCGCCACCTGGGGCTCGATGCTGAGCGAAGGGCGCAGCTACATCAACCGCGCTCCCTGGCTGACGATCTTTCCAGGCATGGCGATTTTCATCACGGTATTCGGCATCAATTTGCTGGGCGACGGACTGAGAGATATCTTCGATCCCAAGCTGAGACGGCAGAGATAAAATCGTATAGAGATGACACGGGACTAAGTTTCGCTTTAACACGGGAGGTTCTATGGCCAACGAGACCGGTGGGATTACCAGACGAGACTTTCTCAAACAGGGCGCCGCTCTGGGCGCGGGCGCGCTGGTCGGGCCCTACATTGCGCGCGCTGCCTTTGCCGCCTCACGCGACCGGGTGACGATCTATCACAGCAGCGTTGCGGACTCGATCCATCCATATAACCACAGCTCGAGTCCGATTTACGGAAATTGGCAGCATGTCATAGAGCCGCTTGTGGAATTCGACACAACCAAG
>JAICHC010000193.1 GCA_025922795.1 Candidatus Binatia bacterium
ATCTCGTGGGGCGGATCAATCCCCAGACCGGCGAAATGTGGGAGTACACCTTGCCGGAAGGGGCAAAGCCACACACTGTGACTCCGGATCAGCAGGGCAACATCTGGTACATGGGCAATGGCAACGGAACGATCGGCAAGCTCGATCCGCGAACCGCCATGATCAGCGAATATAAAATGCCCGATCCCGCCGCCCGTGATCCTCACACGGCGATCTTCGACAGGAAGGGGAATTTGTGGTTCACGTTGCAGCAAAGCAATATGGTGGGTCGACTGATTCCGGCAACGGGTGAGATCAAGCTGGTCACGATGCCGACGCCGAAATCCCGGCCTTACGGCATCCAGCTGAGTTCGGAAGGCATCCTCTGGGTAGCTTGCAACGGCAGCAACTGCTTGGTCAGAATTAATCCGGAGACGATGGAGCCGCGGGTTTATTCTTTGCCCAATCCGAAGACGACTGTCCGACGACTCGATTTCGCAAGCGATGGCATGATCTGGTATGGCAATTCTTCGCAGGGCCGTCTCGGTCGGTTGGATCCGAAAACGGGTCAGGTCAAAGAATGGCCCTCTCCGAGCGGGCCGCATTCCCACCCCTATGCCGTCGCGGTCGTGGACGATATCGTCTGGTATAATGAGTCGGGCCAGAGACCGGATACGCTTGTGCGATTCGACCCGAAGACAGAGCGATTCCAGAGTTGGGCCATTCCTTCCGGGGGTATTTACGCCGGCATCGTGAGACACATGAGACCGACGCAGGAAGGCAACCTATTGATCCATCAAAGCAGTACCAACCGCATCATTTTAGTCACGCTCAAACGTCGAAGCGCACGCGGCGCGAAGGCTGCATCGTGAAATAAATATCGGCTCGGCATGAGTTCTTACATTCCTGCTGGGGATAAATTTTGATCGGAAAGGAAGTTTATGTTTTCAAAAGCGCCGACCAAGATAAAGATTCATCCGACCGGCATGCGCCTTCACGAGTGGATTTGTCTCGAGGAAGGTCTTTTTGAACAGGAAGGGCTCGACGTCGAGGTGCTCTGGGGCGTGGTTCACAATAAGATGCGAGCTTGGCAAGACGGTGAACAGGGGTATAAAAAGCGTCCCCAGGATATTCCGTTTCTCGAAAACGAACAGGTCATCACCAACGCCTGCGCTTGGGGCAGCATCTGCAATGCGGGCGCGGGCATGGGGAAATTTGTGCCGGACGCATTCGGCATCCCACGACACGCGATCTTTGTCCGGCCGGAGTCTTCGATCCTCAAGCCGGAAGACTTGAAAGACGTTCCTATCTCGGTCGGTTACATGGCTGGCAGTCACTACAACGTGCCTTTTCGGCTCGAGAAGTATGTTCCCCTGGAGCATATCAAGATCGCCCCAGTCGGTGGGCATGGCAAGCGCCTCGAAGTCTTGCTCAACAAGGAAGTTGAGGCGGCAAGCCTGCTCGATCCTGAGATCTACATGGCGGAAGAGCTGGGGCTAAGAAAGATCATGGGCGGTGAGTTCAACACCTTGTGGTGGGTGGATGAACGCTACGATCCTGCGGTCCTGCGGGCATTCTTTAAGGCGCTTGATAAAGCCGAGCGAGCACTGACAAGAGACTTGGACAAGTATTTGCCGTTGTGGAAGTACAGCATACCGCCGGAGTTCCAGAATCGCGCATGGCGGTTCGAAACTTGGGGACCGGGAGAGCGCTTTGTCTTCCAGCCTTTCCCGAAAGAGGAGTATACAAAGGTGCTAGCCGCCATGGACCGATGGGGATTCGGGCCTCACATGCAGGAGCGCAACTACGATCACCTCGTGCTCGCGCTCCGGTAGGGACACGGCCGCAAGCCAGGCCGGTGTGATCGTCGTGAGCTTATCAATGCAGTGAATCGTCGGGAGGTCAAAGGAGACCGTCCATGTGGAACGGGATGAAGGTCATCGACGCTGATGCGCATATGCACGAGCCCCAATATCTGTGGGAGCGTTATGTGGAGCCGAAGTTCCGGGATCGAGTTCCCAAAGTCGCTTTCATGGATGGTGTATTCATGGTCTACGAGCCGGATGGAAAAATCATTCCCAAAGGAGATCTTCAGCTCCGGCCGCCGCCGAGCGCTTGGGAGGTGTTGGAACAGAAGTATGGGGAAGCCTATCATCAGTGGTGGTCCCCTGAGATTCGACTCAAAGACATGGATCAGTTCGGTTGGGACATCCAAGTCTTGCTCCCCACCGGTAACAACGGCAACTTCGCATATCGCGTGGCATTGACGGATGTGGAGCTCGGCTCCGCCATGTGCCGCGCATACAACAACTGGTGCCACGAGTACTGCGGTGCCGATCCCAAACGGCTCAAGTTTGTCGCTGTGCTACCCGGTTCGGATGTTGCTGAGATGGTGAAAGAAGCTCGCCGTGCGGTCGTTGAGCTGGGAGCGGTATCGGTGCGCAATCCTTTTCTACCTATCGGTAAGTATCTGCACGAGCCGGAGTACGATGCGCTGTGGCATCTAGCGTGCGAGCTCGACTTTCCCATTTCGGCCCACGGCGAGTACCGCCAACGCCGTTTTCATCCGTTTCGACAATTAGAAGGCGAGCGGCGCGGAGATATAGAGCTTGCGCTCCGCGGGCTAGACCATGCGCTGGGATTTCCTTGCGACAACATGACCACCCTCGGCCATTTCATTTTCACCGGCATGCTCGAGCGCTTTCCGAAATTGCGGCTGGCTATTCTCGAATCCAACGCCGGCTGGCTGCCCTTTTGGCTCGGGCGAATGGACGATCACACTCATGGGCGCAACAGCGTCATGGGAAAGTCGGATAAGCTGCGAATGCTTCCGAGCGAGTACTTCATGCGCCAATGCATGATCTCATGCGACAGCGACGAGCGCGCGCTGAAATACGTGGTGGACGACTTAAAAGGCGAGAACATTGTCTGGAACACCGACTATCCGCACCCCGACGCGATTGATCCAAAGCGCGCGCTTCCCGACCTTGATGCTCAACCCATCCCTGACGAGGCTAAGCGCAAGATACTTTGGAATAACGCCGTTAAGCTTTTCGGTCCGCGGATTCTCGATTGATGCGGTAGCGAGTCCCTGCTCCATTCGATTTTAACCAGCAGCCGCGAGCCTTTGGCGTGAATCGTTGTTGGAATTTCTCAAAACCTGCACGTTCTCCATAAAGTGCGAAACGCTTGAGCGAAGCGCAACGGCTTGAACCTAAAATCAAACTAAGCGAGGTCAAGAGCCCATGGCAACAAAAGCTCTCGCAGAACGATTCGACCACATCGTCCTCACGGTCAAAGACATTGCAGAGACCACAAAGTTCTACGAGCGGGCTCTCGGCTTCGAAAGGGAAATTTTTCAGGGGTCGGACGGGCGGCCGCGGTATGCATTGCGCTTCGGTAATCAAAAGATCAATCTCCAGGACCGCACCACCGATACTGCGAACAAGGCTCAAACCCCGACATTCGGCTCGGGCGACTTCTGTGTTATCGCGGCCTTTCCTCTGGAACAGGTCCTCGCCCATCTGCGCGCCGAGAATATCGCGATTGTCGCCGGCCCGGTTAGCCGAAGGGGCGCCGTTGGATCGATGCGGTCCGTTTATTTCCGCGACCTCGATGGCAACCTAGTGGAAGTCTCGGAGTACATCAACGCTTGATCACTGATGTTCGCCAACAAAGTCGAGCGCACACATCTCGGCGGAAGCCCGTGCTTGTATTCTCGCATCGCGGAGGAAATTTCCAAAGCGACGGTCGAGCGCGGCCGTTGACACCAATGCTTCGTTAGCCTTGTGTGAATTCACCGCGGCAGTTCAGGCATTGCCGCGGTGTTGGTGGTTAGGAGATTCAAGTTCGGCGAGATTTTAACGAGCGGGAAGCGGAACATTTTGGGCCATCTTCTTGTAAAGGGCGATGGTTTCGGCGTCCCGAGGGATATCTTTGATCGCGGCGTCGACTTCTTCGCCGGTGAGGGGCGTGGGATCGCTGCCCATGAGCTTTTTGAATTCCTTGGGGAATCCCGGGTCCTTGAATGTTTTCGCCATCGCGGCGCGCAGAGTTTTGACGATGTCATCCGGAGTTCCCGGAGGCAGTACATAGGGCCAGCGTGGATAAAGAAAATTTCGGAACAAGCTGATTAACTGACGATCCTTTTGATTTTTGGCGAGGGTGTCGAGATCGGGAACGTCGGCGAAGCGCGGGTGGAATTTGCCTCGCGGGATGGTGAGGGTTGCGTGGATATTGAATTGTCCTTTTTCCAGGGCCTCGCGATTTCTGCGCACCACCGTATCCGCGCTGTTGGCCCTCGCGTCAACCTCGCCGCGCGCCAGGGCCACGTCGAGCTCCGGACCGCCGAAACCGACGACCATTTTAGGATCTTTGATTCCAAGAATGTATGCGAAGATCCGGCCGCTGACGTAAACAGCATGCCCGACGGTTTGCGCGCCAATTCGTACAGCAGAGGCGGCGCGCAGTCTTTCCAAGCTGTCAAACCCGGCATCCTTTCGGCTCAGGAAGACGTACGGATCGCCGCTCTCCGTTGAGCCCAAATAAATCAGCTTATCGAGATCGTACTGCACCCCTGGCATGCCCAAAATCGGACCTGTGGCGAGACCCGATCCGACCGCCGTGATCGTAAGCCCGTCCGGCTTGGCTGTGGTATAGGCGTGGTTCACGGCTTTCATTCCCGCTGCGCCGGGCATGTTCTCGATGATGATCTTCGGCCGTCCGGGAATGTACTTTTCGAGAAATGGGATCAGGGAACGCGCCTGCATGTCACCCGAACCACCCGGCCGCCCGCCGCGCAGAATGGTAATCGTTTTACCCTCGAAGTAATGACTCTGGGCTACCGCTTGACCGGTAGCCGGACCAATGAATGCGATGATTAGTATCAAGACGAATTTCGACATCGACCGGATTCCACAACTCATGCTTTTACCTCCGCCATTGCTCAAGATCTTTGACCGGCGCTTCAAGCCGCGTCCACTTTGCGGCGCGTCGACTGCCAGAATGGCTGCCGAGTTGCTCGACCGCCTTAACCTCTTACAGCGAAAACGGTCGGCTAAGTCAACACCGGCGGGTAGAATGTTTGCAGTCATGAGACTGCTCGGAATGTCCGTTCTGCTTGACACCATTTCATTGGTTTCGTACCGTCACGGATAAGGAAAGATCTCCGCTCAGCAATTGAATGCAACCGAAATCGAGATGAACGGCTTGAACTCTTCAGAAAGTTAAAAGGAGTTTCCGATGAACAACGTTGAACCTAAAGGCGCCGCCCACTGGATCGACCATTTTGTCGTCGGCACCAACGATATGGTCGCCTGGGCGGATTGGGCGGTGAATGGGATCGGACTGACCCGAAGACCGTTTACGGGACTCACGACCGCAGCGCGAAAAAAGAACATCAAAATCATCTGCTTTTTGTGGTGGCAAGGCGGATCGTGCCGCATCGGCGCATTCCTTCAGCCCGAGATCTACCCGCCGGCAAACGAGCTGGGCAAGGAGCTGCCGCGTTGCGGCTTTTACATCCGGGGCGAAGACATCGACATGCATCTGCGCCGGCTCGATCGGCACAGGATTCCGCACACCGATCCGGTAAAGACGGCCGCCGACGGCGAGGAAGGCACGGTCATCTACTTTGCCGATCCGGACGGCAATCAATATGAATTCTGGGCGCCCGTGCACATGCCGGAAGGCGCCATGGAAATCGCCACCGAAGAGAAAGTCGGCCGGATCAGCCACGCGGTCTTTGGTTGCCGCGAACTTGGCAGGACTGCCGCCTTCTTCGAAAAATACTGCGGCATCCAGCCCGAGCAAGGCTCCAGGACCGCCGAGGGGACCTTGGTGCTGCGCTTAAGAGCCGGCGCGCGCCTGGTTTACAAGCTGGTTGATCGGGTCGATGAGCGTGTCGCCGGACATGGGCCGTGGTGGGACATGCATACCGCGCTGACGGTGCGCGAACAGGAGTTCTTTCCCAACTACCGGCGCATGTGGGAGGGACTTCCC
>JAICHC010000194.1 GCA_025922795.1 Candidatus Binatia bacterium
AAGCGCTAGAGCGGCAAAAATTGAAGCGCGGTATCGAAATCCTCTCGGAAGAGGTCGGCGAACGCTATCAACTGATTGTCGGTGAAAGTCCCAGGATGAAGCAGGCCGTTGACTTGGCCCGAAAGACAGCGGCCAGCAACGCGACAGTTTTACTTCTCGGCGAAAGCGGTACCGGAAAAGAGATCTTCGCGCGCTCGATCCACAACTGGAGCGCGAGAGCGGATAGGCCGTTCATCGCGATCAATTCGGTCGGCCTTTCTAAGGAACTGTTGGAAAGCGAGCTGTTCGGTTACGAGCCGGGAGCGTTCACCGGAGCTCAGCGGCGCAAGAGAGGCAAAGTGGAATTGGCGCAAGGTGGGACGATCTTCTTTGACGAGATCGGGGATATTTCTCAAGATCTCCAGGCGAAGCTTTTGAGATTCTTGCAGGAGCGCGAATTCGAGCGGGTGGGCGGAATGGCGCCCATTGCCGTCGATGTGAGGGTTATCGCTGCTACCAATCGCGACTTGGAACGCTCGGTCCGGGAAGGGCTGTTCCGCGAAGATCTTTATCATCGCTTAAACGTTGTGGCCATTAAACTTCCGCCGTTGCGGGAGCGAAAAGAGGACGTGCCGATCTTAGTCGAATATTTCTTGCGTAAACACGCGATCGCGATTGGCAAAGTTGTCAGCGGCGTCACCGACGAGGCGCGCGAGCGATTGTTGGCTTACAGCTGGCCGGGTAACGTCCGCGAGCTCTCTAACGTGATCGAACGCGCGATTGTACTGAGCTCCGGCCCAAATATCACTTTAAGAAACCTGCCCAGCAGAATTGCCGGTGGCGAGGGGTCAGGGCTGTTCGAAAATCTATCGTATCGGGACGGCATGAATGCAGCGAGAAAACTTTTAATCTTAAAAGCTCTTTCTCGCACGCAAGGAAATCGCTCCGCCGCCGCCAAGCTGTTGGGTCTCGAATCCAAGTATCTTCTGAAGCTCATGAAGTCGCTGCAAATCGAGTAAACACTTATCGCAGTACCAAAGCGCCTCATATCTAAACGGACCGGTACAGTTTTAAGAACTTGGAGCGATGACTTTGATTGGTTTATCGACGGCGTTGACACCCTGGGCAAAACGCCGGGGCCGCCGCGGATTCGATTCCGGAATGCTCGCGGAAAGCGGCCGTGTCATTGGTCGTAGTAATGGGCTATCACGGTTGTAAGTAGTTGCGACTGAGATGGCATCACGACCGAAAATTTAACAACAGTACCGATCAAGCTGAAGTTGCAACTTTCATTTTCTTGATGAGCGTACTATATCTTCGAGGCCTTAATTGCTGTAGCTGTGAGATCCCACCTAAGCTGTCCACTGCCACCGATTGGTCTCTCGGCTTTGGCGCAGTGCCGGGAACTATTTGCCTTTGTAGACTTTTTCGAAAAATCCTTCATCGTCGAGTTTTTTCAGCCAGCTCATGTCAACGATCCGCTCGGCCTTGACCGATGCGGCTTTGGGATTTTGCTCGGTAACGTATTGGATCACGGTTCTTGTGCCCTGAAGGGTCGGGTAAGGCTTCCGATCCAGTTCCTCTAAAGCTTCCAGGTAAAAATCCTCGGCGGCATCGGCATTGGGCAGCCGTAAGTTTTTTGCCAGGACTTCCTTGACCGCCTGCTTGTTTTCCTTGTTGAAGACGTACGCGTAGCCTTCCCCGATTGCCCGTGTAAAACTCTCATAAAGTTTGGGATTGGCGGCCATGCGATCTCGTCGCGAGGCAAGCACGGTGTTCTGGTAGGGGATCTTCGCCTGGTTCAAATTGAGCAATTGCGTATAACCCTTGGCGATCATGGTTTTGGTTGCCAGCCGCTGCAGCATCGCTGCGTCCAGCCCCTTCTGTTCGAGGGCGGCCATGCGCTCCGGATCGAGTCCGGTTTGCATCAAGATGATCTTGTCGCGCTTGGGGTCGAGTTTCAGGTGATCGAGCGCGATCAAGGCCGATACATGCGAAGAGCCGCCGAAGCGCGCGGTGCCGAGGCGTTTGCCCCTGAGATCGGCCGCGGTCTTGATGTTCGGTTGTGTGATCAAGGCAAAGGGCGAGGTGTTGCTAATGCCGAGAAACATGGCGATGTCCGTGCCGCCGGCGATCAAGCTTATCAGCGCGGCCGGCGCGTTTGCGGCAACCTGGATTTCGCCGGCGGCGAGCATCTGGCTGACGAGAGCCCCGCCCATGACGAAGATCATCTGCACATCGACGCCGTAGTTCTCGAAGATTTTTTTGTCCTTGGCGACCCACAACGGCGTGTTGTGCGGCGTTGCGGTCGAAACCGCAAGTTTTAGCTGCGGCAGCTTGCTCGATTGAGCCAAAGAGGAGTCGGTTATCAGGAGCGCGAGGAAAATCGCGAAGAAGACTCCAGTTGGTTGCTTGTTCATTAATTCGCCTCCACTGTCATTTTCGGAACGTGTTCGGCACCAGTATGTTACACATAGCAACGGGTGATGCAATTGCTGGGCAATGTAAGCTGTCATTTTGAGGAGCCGTGCGGTCTGCTTTGTTACGTTGCGGTATCGATCGCTCAAAGATACGAATACTTGGTCGCGCCGAATAGAAGCAGATCCTTCACCTTTGGCTCAGGATGACACGGAAGAAAGCCCACGTGTCCTTAGTTTTTGAAATTCGTTGTGATAACTAGCCCGTTTTCTTATAATCGGCGGAAACCGATCAGCGGCCGTGGTGATTTCGCCAATGTGGAGGTTGTAAGATGGATTATGTTCGATGGGTCGAAGCCCTCGACAGATCATTCAATCTTTTTACCCAGAGAATAGCCGAGCATCTTCCGAATATTCTGGGCAGTATCTTGCTCGTCCTGATCGGCTGGCTGCTGGCGCGCCTGCTGCGCGCCGCGATCATCCGATTGAGCGGCCGTCTCGATGGCTTATTCCGCAGCCAGACCAAAGACGATTTTCTCAGGCGGCTCGGCGTCGAACGGCCGGCGTCGGCGGTGATCGGCGGCATCGTCTTCTGGCTGGTATTTCTGATCTTTTTCACGGCGGCGACCGAGACTTTGGGACTGCCGGTCCTGGCGACTTGGCTGAGCGGAGTGTCCTACTATCTGCCGCGCATTTTAGTCGCGGCTTTGATCATCCTTGCCGGTTTCTTCGCAGGCAATTTGGCCCGCGATGCGATCGCGGCCACGGCGGGCGCTGCAGGGTTGGCCTACAGCGAGCTGTTAGGCCGCGCCGTTTACATCATTATCCTGCTGGTTGCAATTGTTACCGGCGTGGACCAATTGGGCATCGAGAGCCGGTTTTTGACTTTGACGATTACGGTCGTGATCGCTGCTCTGATCGGCGGCGCCGCGCTCGCCTTCGGACTCGGCTCGCGCACGACAGTGAGCAACATCATCGCTGCGCATTACCTGCGGCAGATTTACCGCGTCGGCCAAACCGTAAGAATAGGCGATGTGTACGGCCGGATCGCGGAGATCACTCCGACCGCGGTCATTCTCGACGGGCCGGAAGGGCGGGTGCTTGTGCCGGCGAAGGATTTCAGTGAAGTGGCATCCGTGTTGATCACGAAGCAGGGCGCATGAAATCCGACTGGCAGCTGGCGCGCAGCTTTCTGGAAAATCATCCTTACGAAGCCGGCCTGGTGCTGGAAAAACTCGCGCCGTCGCAGATCGCCGACCTGCTGCGGGAAACGTCGGTGCCGACCGCGGCGGTTGTTTTTGAACAGATGACGTCTTCGACCGGTGCGGCCTGCTTGCTCGCTTCGCCTCCGGACTATTCCGGCGCCGTCATCGAAGCCCTTTCGCTCGACGCCGCGGCGCGGATACTACGCTGCTTGCCGGCGGCCGAGCGGGATCATTTGCTTGGAGCCGTTTCCGACCGGCGCGCAGTGCCTTTGAGACGTCTTCTCAGTTACCCGCTCGGAACCGCAGGCTCGCTGATGGACCCGCAAGTACCGGCACTGCCAGAGTCGCTACTGGTTGGCGACGCGCTGGAGCGCGTGCAGCGCGCGGCGCAACACACTTTCTATTACTTGTATGTGATCGATGCGGAACAGAGGCTGGTGGGCGTGATAAATCTGCGCGAGTTGATGCTCGCAGCGCCGCACGACCCTCTCTCTGCCGTCATGCACGGCCATGTGGAGAGACTGCCTGCCGGCGCGGCGCTGGCGGCGATCCTGCTCCATCCGGCCTGGCGCGATTTCCACGCGCTGCCGGTCACGGATGATCAGGAAAAATTTTTGGGCGCCATTCGCTACAAGACTCTCAAAAGGCTAGAACAGGAAACCGCCCGGCAGCGGTTGCCGGACGAATCACTGACCGCTCTGCTCAGTCTCGGCGAGCTTTGCTGGATCGGTTTCGCCGGAATGCTCGCCGGGCTTGCGGCAACCGTCTTTCCACGGACGCTGCCGTTGAACCAAGGCGAGGAGAACAGGGGTGGCGCAAATGAGTGAACCGGCGGCGACGAATTTGGCGCGGGCCTATTTGGGACTTTATCCCGGCGAGGCTGCGCGGGTGGTGGAGACTCTTTCGGCGGAAGAGATCGTTGCGCTATTTAAGCGGGAGTCTGCGGCGCGGGTGGCGGCGCTTTTCGAACACATCCTGCCTGAAATCGGTGCGGAGGTTTTGCAGCGCCTGGGTGTCGATGCCGCAAGAGAAGTTCTTCCCAACTTGGAGCCTGATCGCGCGGCCCTGTTGCTGTCGCGCCTCGACCGGGAAACGCAATCGGCTTTTTTGCAAGCTTTGCAGCCGGGGCTTGCCAAAGAGCTGCAGACCCTGATGTCGTATCCTCCTGGAACCGCCGGCAGTCTCATGGATCCGCGCGCGACCGTGGCGCGACCGGAATCCACCGTGGCGGAGACACTGGACGCGGTGCGCGCCGCCGGACGCAAGCGCATTTACGATGTCTGCGTGATCGGCGAACAGGGCGACCTGATTGGCGCCGTGGCACTGCAGGACTTGGCGGCCGCGGATGGAGCCGAGCGCTTGCAAGATTTATTGCGTTTGGCGCCGGTGGGCGTGAGCGCGATGGCGACCCGCGAAGAAGTGGTCGATCTCATGACTCAGCATCGGCTGTCGAGCCTCCCCGTCGTCGATGCCGAGAACCGGGTCGTGGGGATTATCCGGCAGGACAAGCTGATCGCGGCGGCCCAGGAAGAAGCCAGCGCCGATATTCAGACCATGGTCGGCGCCAGCAAAGAGGAACGAGCGTTGTCGAACGTCTCTTTTGCCATTCGCAAAAGATTGCCCTGGCTGCAGATCAATCTGGTGACTGCATTCATGGCCGCGACCGTGGTCGGGATCTTCGAAGGAATCATCGCCAAGTTTACCGCGCTCGCGGTTTTGCTGCCGATCGTAGCGGGACAATCGGGGAATACCGGCGCTCAGGCGCTTGCCGTCACCATGCGAGGTCTCGCGCTCCGCGAAATTCGCCCGCGCCATTGGCTCCGCGTCACCTTTAAAGAAGTCAATGTCGCTTTCTTCAACGGCATCGCCGTGGCCCTGACCACGTCGCTCGGTGTTTATGTCTGGAGCCGCTCAATCGGCCTGGCTCTCGTGATCGGCATTTCGATGATCATCTCGATGGTTGCCGCCGGCTTGTCTGGCGCGGTGATTCCGATGATCTTGCTCGCCTTCGGCCAAGACCCGGCGCAGTCTTCGTCGATCATTCTCACCACCGTGACCGACGTCGTGGGGTTTTTCAGTTTTCTCGGCCTTGCAACCTTGTTGGCCAGCATGCTGCCGACATAACGAAGCAATGAAGGTCGGGGACGAAAATCTCGCGGTTCAACCTGACCGATCCCGCCGCCTAACGGTGACGGCCGCCGATGGACCGGTAACACCGGCTCCGCGCGAGAACGGTTTTTCTTTGCGTCTTCGCTTGGACGACCTCGAAAATGCTTCTGCTAATCATTTTTCTGCCGCGTTGATCCTGTTGCTTTAGCCATAGTAAACCCGCTTGTACTCGGGAAAATTTATCTTCCGATCTTGTATCA
>JAICHC010000195.1 GCA_025922795.1 Candidatus Binatia bacterium
CCTTTTTGCCGGCGCCTTCGACGACAGTGGTATTGTCCTTATCGATGATCACGCGTTTAGCGCGGCCAAGATCCTTAACCGTAATGTTTTCCAACTTGATGCCCAACTCCTCGGCAATCATCTTGCCGTCCGTGAGAATCGCGATGTCTTCGAGCATCGCTTTACGCCGGTCGCCAAAGCCGGGCGCCTTGACGGAGACGACTTTAAGCGTGCCGCGGATCTTGTTCACAACCAAAGTTGCCAGCGCTTCGCCTTCAATTTCCTCGGCGATGATCAATAGCGGCTTGCCGGTTTTCGCCACAGCTTCGAGAACCGGGAGGAGATCCTTCATGCTGGAAATCTTTTTTTCGTGGATAAGGATATAGGCGTCTTCGTAGACACACTCCATACGTTCCGGATCGGTCACGAAGTAAGGAGAGAGATAGCCGCGATCGAAGCGCATACCTTCGACGAGGTCCAGCGTAGTTTCTAAACCCTTGGCTTCTTCAACGGTGATGACCCCCTCTTTTCCGACCTTATCCATCGCGTCGGCGAGAATGGCACCGATGGTCTTATCGTTGTTTGCCGAAATGGTGCCAACTTGGGCAATCTCATCGCGGTCACGGGTGGGTTTAGCCATGGATTTGAGTTCGTCCACGACTTTCGCGACCGCTTTATCGATGCCGCGTTTAATGCTCATGGGATCGTGTCCGGCGGCAACCAATTTCAGCCCCTCGCTGAAGATCGCGCGCGAAAGAACCGTCGCCGTCGTTGTACCATCACCCGCCACGTCCGAGGTCTTGCTCGCGACTTCTTTGACCATCTGCGCGCCCATATTTTCGAATTTGTCTTCGAGCTGAATCTCCTTGGCAACGGACACGCCATCCTTGGTTACCGTCGGGGAACCCCAGGATTTCTCAAGAATTACATTGCGGCCTTTAGGGCCCAGGGTTACCGTAACCGCGTCCGCCAATAAATTTACACCGCGCAGAACTCTGCCGCGCGCCTCTTCACTAAAACGAATATCCTTCGCAGCCATGTTCCTCTCTCCTTCTTATTCAACAACTCCAAGGATGTCATCCTCACGCATGATCAGATGCTCCTCTCCGTCCAGTTTTATCTCCGTCCCGGAATACTTGCCAAACAGAATTTTGTCACCCGCTTTGACCCCAAGAGGGACCAGCTTACCCTCTTCGTATTTACCCGGGCCCACCGCGACCACCTTACCTTCCTGCGGTTTCTCCTTCGCGGTGTCGGGGATTATGATGCCTCCCCTGGTTTTCTCTTCCTCCTCGATGCGTTTCACAATCACCCTGTCGTGCAGGGGACGGATCTTTGTCGCCATAGCACCCTCCTGAAATAAAACGTAAATTTAGATTCCTGTAGAACAGGTTGGATGCGCCAAATTTAATCTCGCATCGGCGATCGTCAAGGGGGCAGACAAAAAATTTGTGGTTTTTATTTGACCCGGTCACTCAGGGCTTGTAGGGCGGAACCGCGAGGGTGCGGATATATGCTACTACATCGCGGATTTGCTTTTCGTCGAGCGATCCCCCCCAGGAGGGCATGAAGGTCGACTTTCCTAACGAGCCACCTCCCTTGGCTATGATATCGGCGAGAAACTGGTCGGTCAGCGAGTTCATTACCGCCCCGTTGGTGTGGTCTCTTGGCTTTACCGGTAGTGAAGCCGCCGCCACACCGTCGCCTTTGCCCTTGTCCCCATGGCAGGTCGCGCAGTAACTCATGTACAGATTCTTGCCGTCACCCGGGTTTTGCGCCCAAGCCGGCCAGGCGCCGCCAAGCATGACTACTAGCCGTAGGAACCTTAGTTTTTTCATCAGCGCTTGCCTTCCGCTCTAAGTTGCCGCCATTTCCTATCAGAAATCAGCAGAAACTTACAGGGGTTAAGACGCTAACCCGGCCTATGCATTTGTCATCAAGGGTGATAAGTAATGGCAACAAGATTTCACTCGATCGGGAGCTAACATGATTAAGATTTGGGGCAGAACAGATTCTTCCAACGTGCAGAAAGTTCTATGGTGCTGTGGCGAGCTCGGGATCGATTTTGACCGCGTCGATTGGGGCGGCAAGTTCGGCGGCAATGACGAAAAGGCATATCGCGAGATGAATCCCAACGGCTTGGTACCAACCTTGAAGGACGGTGATTTTATTTTATGGGAATCCAACAGCATCCTGCGTTATTTGAATGCTAAATACGGCGCTGGCAGGCTCCTGCCATCAACGCCGGAAGCTATGGCCAACGCCAACCGCTGGATGGACTGGCAGCTTTCGACCTTTAACCCGGCAATTGTGCCACTGTTTTGGAATTTGATCCGCACGCCACCGGAAAAACGCGATCCCAAAAGCGTTCAAACCGCGTTGGAGAAAACCAGCAAAGCCTGGCAGACGGTCGAGGAGCAGCTGACAAAAAGTCGGTATCTCGGCGGCGAAGAGTTTTCTCTGGGGGATATTCCGCTCGGCGTCTGGGCCTATCGATGGTTCAATTTGCCCACGGAAAGACCCCAGTTCCCCAACATCAGCAGCTGGTATGACCGCCTCAAGCAGCGCCAGCCCTACCAGAAGCACATCATGCTCCCGCTAAGTTAATGTGCGGCACACAGCGAACTTGCGCCGGCGGCGAAGGTATCATTAACGGATGATGCGGCGCTTCCCTGACCATTCGGCCGCCTCAGTTAGGCTACGTAGCGACTGGCAGCGTAATCTCGACCTTTGTACCGCCGGATCCCTTGGTGAGTGCAATCTTACCGCCGTTGATCTCAACGAATTTTTTCGCCAGAGGCAAGCCGATCCCAGTTCCGTGCGGCTTGGTCGTAAAAAACGGCTCGAAAACCCGCTCGCGATTTTCTTCGGGAATCCCCTCTCCTTGGTCCTCGATCGAAATCTGTACGGTTTTACTGCTGTTATAATCAATTAAGGTGGTCCGGATCGTCACCGCATCATCCTTGGGTGTCGCCTCCAGCGCGTTGGTCATCAGCACCATCAGCGCCTGCTCCAGATGATTGAGATCGCACGCGACACTGGGAATATTTTCGCCGAGTTCCAGGTGACGACTGACATTGGCATCGCTAAAACGCGAGTGCATGGTTTCGACCACGTCGCGCACCAACGCATTGACGTCCACGGCAACCGGGCGGGGTTCGAGTGGCTTGGCAAAGTTCAACAAACCTTGCATTCTTCTCTGCACCCGGTCGACCTGACGCATGATGTTATGAAGGTTGTCGGACATTTTTTGTTTTGTTGCCGAGCCATCTGCGGCGGCGGCCTCGAGTAACGCCACCTGGGCCGCCGCCCGAATAGAGGACAGCGGATTGCCAATGCCGTGCGCCACAGCCGCGGCCATTTCACCCACGGCGGCCATCCGCTGGGATACGATCAGCTCGGATTGCATCTTAAGCAAGTTGACTTGTTGCTCGTCGATCTTGCGCGCGGCTTGGCGCACGATCGCAAACAGGGAAAGATAGACGAGCAAGCCGCCGCTAACCGCTCCAAGGAGCACCACCACACGCGCTTCGCGTATATGCTGTAGGAGCGCATCGGGACGGCGGTATGTTTCAAACACGCCGAGCAGTTGTTGGTCCTGCTCGGAATGAATCGGCACATAAACTTCCACGGCTTGCGATAACAAACTACGCTCGGAAACATTCTCACGCTTGTTCAACGCGCTTAGATCCGCGATGACCTCGCCCTGAAGCGCCTTCTGCAGCTGCGGATTATCACTGAAAGATTTGCCTACCAAACTCTTGTCGTCCGACCAGATGACCACGCCCTTGGCATTGTAAACCTTGAAGCGGACAATCGCCGGCGACAGGCGCATGTGATCGAGCAGAGCGACGAACTTATGACCCACCGATTTTCGGTCCTTGGCCTTGAAATCATAGTCCTCAAGAAATTTTCTCACGTCCGCGCGGACAATCTGAGCCGTGGTTTCCCACTCGCGCTCGAGAATCTGATTGACCAGGTAATTGGACACTATCAGCCACAAAACCGCCGTCATCAGGCCGATGCAAACGAAGCTATAAGCGGCAAACCGGGTGGTGAGGCTGGCGTTGGCAAGGAGCGATCTGAGCCGTGCGTAACCGGCTTTCATAGTTTCTTACTTTGCGGCCTTTGCGTCTTAGCGGGAGATATTCAGGGCCTCGGTCCGGCTCGGCCGGCGCTGACAATCTACCGCCACCATCGATTAGACCAAGATGATCGCATCTATGTCGGCCTGCCTCCCTCGGCCAAGCGCATCACTGCATCGACGACCTGGTCGACGTCGGGAATCATCGCGTCGACGAGCGGCGGGCTATGCGGCGGCGGGATGGGCTGCGCGGCCAAGCGTACCACCGGACCTTTCAATTCAGAAAACAAATTTTCCTGAATCAGCGCGGCGATCTCCGCCGAGATGCCGCCAACCATCGGTCCTTCGTCGAGTACGAGCGCGCGCTTGGTCTTCGCCACCGATTGAAGAATCGTGTTTTTGTCCAGCGGCGCCAGCGAGCGCAGATCGACGATTTCAATACCGATGCCCTTTTCTTTTAGCGCATCCGCGGCGGCATCGGCCTTCAAAACCATGCCGCCGCAGGTGACAATCGTCAGATCCTGTCCTTCGCGCCGCAATGCGGCGACACCGATCGGCACCGTATAATCACCTTCCGGCACCGGTCCGCGCTGGCCGTAGAGGTGGTGGCTCTCGAAACAGAGCACGGGATTTGGATCGCGAATCGCCGCAAGCAGCAATCCCTTCGCATCCGCCGGCGTCGTCGGCATGATAATCTTTAGCCCGGGAAAGTGAATGAACGCGCCGTGATTGCAGCTCGAATGGCTCGGCCCGCCGCCCGGCCGGGTGGCGAACTTGTTGCGCACGACCATCGGCACGTTGACCCGTCCGCCGGTCATATAATGGTAGCGCGCGGCGTGACTCGCGAGCTGATCCATCGCCAGCGGCAGCAGATCGCAGAATTGAATCTCGACCACCGGCCGCATGCCGTTGATCGCCGCACCGACGGCCAAACCGACCAACGCGGCTTCCGAGATCGGCGTGTCGAGCACGCGCTTTTCACCAAATTCGTGCATTAAGCCGCGCGTCACGCCATAAGCTCCGCCAAAAAGCGCCACATCCTCACCCATGACAAACACCCGTTCGTCGCGCGCCATCTCGTAACGCAGCGCCTCGCGCAAGGCCTCTTGCACCCGCATATCTTTAACCGGCGCCTGAAGTTCCGTGGTCATCGGTTTAGCCATGGCGCGCCTCCTCGGTGGCGTAGATGCTGCTCAAATCAACTTCCTTTTTCGGCAACGGCGACGCCTCCGCGCGTTTGGCAACCTCGTCGACTTCGGCATAGACGGCGGCGGAGATTTTGTCAAATTCTTGCTCGGTTAAATTTTCCTCTTGAAGGAGCTTTCCTTTAAGCCGTTTGATCGGACATTGTTGCTTCCATGCCTCGATTTCTTCTTTACTGCGGTAACCGGTACCCGGATCACCGCCAAAGTGACCGTCCCAGCGGTAAGTGATGCATTCGAGAAGGGTCGCGCCGCCGCTCTTGCGCCCTTTTTCAACGGCCGCTCGGGCCGCCTCGTAAACCGCCTCGACGTCATTGCCGTCAATGGTCTTCCCGTCAAAGCCATAGGCTTGGGCGCGTTCGCTTAATCGCTTGATCGCAACACTTTTCTCCAGGCTTACGGTCATCGCGTAGTGATTATTTTCACAGACGTAAATCACCGGAAGCTTCCATATGCCGGCAAGATTCATCGCTTCATGAACGACGCCTTGGTTGGCCGCGCCGTCACCGAAAAAACTGACCACTACTTCATCGGAGCCGCGGATTTTCGCCGCCAGCGCCGCGCCGGTGGCAGTGGGAACCGTGCCGCCCACCGTACCGGTATTGCCAAGAAATCCGAACCCCATGTCGCCCATGTGCATCTTGCCGCCGCGCCCTTGAGAATAACCATCCGCCCTTCCCATGCACTCGCACAAGAG
>JAICHC010000196.1 GCA_025922795.1 Candidatus Binatia bacterium
ACACGGGGTCGGCGGGTTGGATGTATCGGGCCGGCATCGAGTGGATCCTCGGATTCCGGGTGCGCGGCTCGGTTCTCCATTTCGATCCGTGTATGCCGCGGGTGTGGCGGAGCTTTGAAATCACATTCCGCTATCACTCGTCACGCTACGAAATTTTCGTAGAGAACCCCCAGGGGGTTGCGCGCGGGGTGTTGTCTGTTGAACTCGATGGAGCATCGCTCGCAGGCGGCAACATGCACATTCAGCTTGATGACGACGGCGCAACGCACCATGTCCGAGTCGTTCTTGGGCGAGAGACAGAGATAAGGCCCGAGCGGGTGAAATCTAACCGAATGTTCGAGCACCCAAAATAGAGTCTTCCGCTGCTCGGGGTTTACGCCGGTTTGTCCGTGAGATGTTTGGCGCACGCGTCAGCAACTCGACTATCGGCTTTATCGTCGCCCGGCATAATCGCCCAACTCTGCGTTTCTATGTAGCGGCCTTTGTCCCAGGAGTCTTTCCCGTTCATTTCTTTGAGCTTCTCGCTCTTCTCCGAATCGCGGTTAAATTGTACGACACAAATCGCGCCCAAGCGCTCGGCGACAGCATCCGCCGCAACCTCCTTCGCCATTGCCGCAGCGGTACCGCCGGTCACCCATCCGCCATAGTTGAATCCGATGAGCGCTAGTACAGCCGCGCCGCCGATGGCACTCCACGAACCTAACTTGATTTTTTCCCAATCCATGAGACACCTCCCTTAACTAAGCTTGGAGCACGTCGATTTAATTCTCCGCACTGGTGACAAATCCAATAATCCGAGTACTGCTTTGGCGCGGAACATTCGTCACAGATTCGACAATGACGATGGTGGCAGTAAGCGCATTCGGGGCTGCTGATTCCAGCCGACGAGGCATTGCCCTCATGTTTCGAGAGAGCGGTTTCGATCGAAAAACAATGCCGGTTGCGTACACCGTTGTATTCTTCAGTCACGCGCTCGATCGCTCTGTCTCGCGCATCAAACGGATCAAAAGTCATGTTGTCTTCTTTCTTCCACGCCAGCGTTACTCGCGTCCGGTGCACTGGCGGTCTTTTGATCTTCATGCTGCGCTGACCCGGCAAGAGTTGCTGTCTAATATTGAACAAGCCCGAAAAGAATTATCGCCGGGATCACAGGTATACGGGTGAGATCTCACACGGGGCAGCTTGCCGGTCTTTAGTCGTGCGTTAATTCTTTTCAAAAGAGTTCAATATTAGACCGTAATCTCTCCTGAGCCGGCCTAAGGTCACTCCTGGACGGGGACAACGACGAGCAGGCTGCAGAGGCTTTTTCAGCAGCCTGCTCTCGGGAGCCTAGGATCCGCTTATGACCGGTTGCTAACCGGCCGGCTCTAAGTCGGCGCGCCCAGTGTGGTCCGAGGGAAATCGGTAAAGAGCGGCTGCCGCTGCTCCTCATGTGGAGTGCTCGTCTCAGACCTCGCGTAACAGCGAGAAAGCCGTGTTTGGTAAACCTGAGAGTGAAGCTGATTACCAGTCTGGTCGCCATTACGAGAAAGGTCTCGAAGTTCAATACTGGTCGACGTATGAATAAAACGCCACGGCCCAATACTATTAAAAAGCATCGATCTGGCTTCCTCCCGTCAAGCGCTGTGACTTTAAAAAAGAAAGCTTTACAATTCATCGATGAGAGCGACAAAAGCCCCCCGCGCACTCGGGTCCTAGAGCAACAAACTTCCGAGGTTCGCTACCGGCGACTCTTCGAGACCGCCAAGGACGGCATACTTCTCCTGGATGCGGATACGGCACGGATCACCGACGTCAACCCCTTCCTGGAAGACATGCTGGGTTATTCTCACACCGAGTTGATCGGCAAGGCGCTCTGGGAGATCGGTCCGGTGAAAGATATCGCCGCGAGCCAGGACGCCATGCGCGAGTTGCAGAAAAATGAATATATCCGTTACGAGAATCTGCCGTTGGAAACCAAAGCCGGACAGCAAATCCAGGTGGAGTTCGTCAGCAATGTCTACCTCGTCGATGGCTGGCGCGTGATCCAATGCAACGTCCGCGACATCACTGCCCGCAAACGGGCTGAGGAGGGTATCCGGAAGGCCAATGACGAGCTGCTGGCTTCAGTGGCTGAGCTGGAAAAGCGCGACGAGGAAATGAAGTCATTCATCCGCCTGAATGAACTGCTTCAATCCTGCACGACCCAAGCCGAGGCCTATCAGGTGATTGCCCTAAAGGCGAGTGAATTATTCGCCGGGCGCAGTGGTTGTTTAGCCATATTGCAGGCCCAAGGCCGACAGTTGGAGGCTGCCGCGCATTGGGGTGATCAGGCGCCACTGATGTACAGCTTTTCGTTGGGCGACTGTTGGGCGATGCGGCGCGGTCAATTACATGAAGTCATCGATCCACGGGTGGATTTACTGTGCCGTCATTTTGTCCATCAACCGAAGACGGGTTATTTGTGCGTGCCTTTGATAGTGCAAGGCGAACTAACTGGGCTGTTGTGTCTCGTCCGCGACGTCATAGGCAGAGGTAAGCATCAGCTGAGCCAGCAACAACTGGCCGTAACGGTGGGCGAAACGATCAAGCTGTCTTTGTCCAATTTGAAACTGCGGGAGAATCTGCGTGAAGAGGCTATCCACGATCCGCTGACCGGACTGTGCAATCGGCGCTTTTTGGAAGAAAACCTAGCGCGCGAGCTCCATCGAGCACGGCGCAGCAATTCGCAGCTCTGCGTCGTGATGCTCGACCTCGATAACTTCAAGCCATACAATGATGCCTTCGGTCACGAGGCCGGCGACGATCGCTTACGCGAGTTGGCGCAAGCGCTGCGTGAGAAACTACGCAAGAGCGATATCGCGTGCCGCTATGGCGGGGATGAGTTTGTTCTCGTACTGCCCGATTGGTCGCTGGCGGACGCCGCCCAGCAACGCGTGGAACAAATTCGTTCTCTGGTCAATGAATTGCCGATTCGGCACGGCGGTCCAGTGCTAGCCGCGATCACGGCCTCGGCCGGCGTTGCCGGTGCGCCTGAACACGGTTTCACGGCGGCTGAATTGCTCCACGCGGCTGACAAGGCCATGTACGCCGCCAAGCAGGCCGGGGGGAACCGCGTCGTTGTCTACCGGGCGAAGGAGTCATAGCTCGAAACGATTTACCGCCACCTTAGATTATCAAATTTGTACAATTTCGACCTGCGCCGATGTCTATGCTGATAGTAGCTCAAAGCGCCGAGAGCGGCGCTGTGCGTGTGTCAGCCCCACAAGCTCTTTTTAAAATGGTTCAGTTTTAGACTGAAATTAGATCAGAGTCCGCGTAAGTGTTCACATAGAAAAGGCCGGCTCCAACCTCATCATCACGATGGGTAACGCCTGGTTCGGAGGAGAGCTGTTGATGTCAAGGAAGATACTGGTTGTCGAAGATTATTATGATCTGCGCGAGATGCTCGGAACGGTTCTCACTGCACGCGGATGGAGCCCAATCCTGGTCGAGAGTGGCCGCAAGGCGCTGGCCAAACTCGAGCAAGAAACGCCGGGAATCATTCTCCTGGACATGCGACTGCCGGATATGAACGGCTTCGAGCTCGCGGCAATTATAAAAAAGCACCGTGTCTACAGGAGCATACCCATACTTGCGGCGACCGCGTTTCCCGACCATATCGCCCGGCAGCGGTGTCTTGCGGCAGGCTGCGATGATTTCATTTCGAAGCCTTTCTCGTTTGCAGCGCTGCAAACGAGCCTTACAAATCTAGTGTCCTGAAGAAATGCCAAATCAATAGCGGCGACGGCTCTACGAATCTGGCATCCATTGGCTGGAACGGAGTTGAGGGCGCCGTCTGTTGCACAGCCTGTCTCACTGCCGGTCTCAAAAACAACATAACGATCATCAGCGACGTCGAGTTTGAACATTCTGATGACAGAAGCGCGGCCTGTCATCTCGCCTGGCTGGTTTTATTGAAGGGCTCATCTTTCGGAAGTGCAATCATTGACCGGCTGTTGACAAGAAAATACCTGGGTTAGTCTGTTCAATCTGCGGATCTAATTTCCCGGCACTTGGCAGGGGGGAGTTCAAGGCGCGTCCACTCATCCGACCGTTTTGTCGAGAGTCTCGACGCTTTCGACGAGCTCTTTGGGTTTGCTCGTCCTGACGGGTGAGAAATCATCCGAAACATTTACCTTTTCCTCAATAAGTTGTGGCACAAGGCTTGCGCATACTTTAGCTTCGATCGTCCTTACGGAGAAGCTATATGCTCGCAACCCTTTTGATCGTCGTCATGATTTTGCTGCATACGGGTGCATTGTCACTGGTCTTCATGACCGGTCGTCGGTTGATCACCGCGGCGGCGAGCTTGAGCCGCAGCAAAGGTAAGGAAAAAGGATCCGAACTTCGCGTCTAGGCGACTTGGCGCGAGTAAATCCTCGTCTGCATGTGCTAGGTTCGTGAGATTGCGCCATCGGCGAAAAACTTTCAACTCGTGAGCAGAGTACAGACCATGTTGTTTTGGTCGCTGATGTTTCTTTTTGTTGTTGTAAGCGCCGGACTGCTGGTCATTGCTTTCACCGCGGCCGGCGCGCGAAAGATTAATCGATACATTCGCTGGGACAGGGCGCCTTATATTCCTTGGTTGAGACGTTCGCGAGTGAGAGCTCCGGCAGCCGCCTGGAGAATCGTTCTAACTCGCTTAGGCAGACTTAATTGGGGGAGGAGTGTCCGTCACTTTGCCATTGGCGCAACAGTCTTTACAGCCGCTCTAATTACAGTTGGAATCCATTACGTCTATTTTGATCGAACTGCCCTGCCTGAGATTGAGCCATTTGCCCGCTTTGAGTTTCCTACCATCGGCACCGTTTACGATGCCAACGGCCTGCCACTCATAGAACTGGCAAGAGAGCACCGGCGGCTCACAAAGTATGAGGAGATCCCTCGGATTGTCCGTGACGCGATCATCGCTGCGGAAGACAAACGTTTCTTCTCACATAGCGGCGTTGACTATTCGGTAATTCCTCGCGTGCTGGGCAAAGTCAGAATGCGAGCTCTGGCGGCACGTCTCCTAGGGCTAGGAGAGGAAGGCGAAGTTGAAAGTCGCGCGCTGTTCCCTCAAGGCGGATCGACGATCACCCAACAGCTTGTGCGAGGGCATTTCCTTAAAAATCTAACGGCTCGAGAAAACAGCAGCCAGCTACGGCATGGCGGACTCTTATCGCGCGCGCTGTCTTACGTGATCGGTGCGCGCAGTGTCAACATGCTGGTTCGAAAGCTGGAGGAGATTCGGCTCTCGTTGTGGATCGAGGAAGAGATGCAGAATCGCTTCGGTTCGAAACGCAACGCTAAGGAAGAGATTCTCGCCCGCTACGCCAGCTTTATTTACATGGGAAACAGCCAGTACGGGTTTGCAACGGCGGCGGAATACTATTTTGGCCGGTCTCTCGCCACCTTCACCGCCGACGACGCCGACAAGGCAGCGCTCCTCGCAGGCATCGCCAAGGCGCCTCGTTACTACGCGCCCAGCGCGAGAGAAACCGCGAGAGTCTTGCGCCGCAGAAATCAAACTCTGGCGCTTATGGCGGCAAACGGTTTCATTTCCCCGGACAGTGTGAATTCAGCCGAACAGCGCCCGATCGAAGTGATCGCGCGGCGCAAAGACAAAATACCTCGGGCGCCCGCGGTCCTTGGGACTATCCTTCAGGAGCTCAAAGGCCGGGACGCAGACTTGGTTGGAAATCTCTTTCGAGGGCGTATCCAGGTTTACTCGACGGTGGATGCCCGGGTGCAGCAAATTGCCAACCAAGCATTGGAGCGCGGCCTCGCGCTTTACGAACAGCGACACCCGGGCGCTAAAGGGATCATCCAAGGTTCTGTCGTGGTGTTGAGGAACCGCGATGCGAGCATCCTCGCGGAGACCGGCGGCCGTCAATTCTACCAGGACCGCTCCGCCGTATACAGCGACTTTAACCGCGTCACCAA
>JAICHC010000197.1 GCA_025922795.1 Candidatus Binatia bacterium
AACGCACGTTCTCAGAGCGAGCGATACCTAGAGTACCCCCTAATTTCGCCGTGCCAGATTATGAAGCGGTGGTTGGATGATTGGCCAGGGGGTGACATTTTCGCTCAGCAGATAAGGTGACATATTCGCTAATCTTCAACAACCACCCGGCATCATCATGCTCCTCAACTATTGTGGCAATATTTCGGAGGCGGGTACGTCTTCGACCTTATCAGGGTAGCCGGGCGGCTCGTCCTTTGACGAATTTTCATCGGTGGGATTTCGGAACAACCGCGCCGGATCATTGATCGCCAATGCCTTCTTCAAGACGTCGTCCATGTGAGCGACTAGCTCAAGTTCCACGGTCTTAAGAACGGTCGCCGGAATCTCCTCAATATCCTTTTCGTTCTCGGCAGGAATGAGAACCTTCTTTATGCCGGCGCGATGTGCCGCCAGCACCTTTTCTTTGAGACCGCCGATGGGCAAAACGTTGCCCCGAAGCGTGATTTCACCGGTCATCGCCAGATCGTTAAAAACCGGAATTTTCATCAAGGCGGAGACGAGCGAAGTCGCCATGGTAATTCCCGCCGAAGGGCCGTCCTTTGGGATCGCGCCTTCGGGCACATGAATATGCACGTCGAGCTTCTGATAGAAATCACGCTCCAAGCCCAACTCCGCGGCACGAGAACGAACGTAACTCATTGCCGCTTGCGCCGATTCTTGCATTACGTCGCCAAGCTTGCCGGTTATAATCAGCTGACCTTTACCCGGCATGATTGTCACCTCGGTCGCCAACAATTCTCCACCCAACTCGGTCCAAGCCAAGCCGGTCGTGACGCCGATTTTGACTTCGGCCTCTGCTTTGCCGTAGCGGAATTTGACCGGGCCAAGATATTTGTGCAAGCTCTTTGAGCCTACTTGGATATGAGCGTTACGGTCTTTGCGCACAACTTCGACGGCCACTTTACGGCAAATCGAGGCAATCTCGCGCTCGAGATTTCGCACACCCGCCTCCTTAGTGTAATGACGAATGACGCCAAGAAGCGCGTTGTCCGTAAAGACTAAATTCTCCGTCGTCAGACCGTTGGATTCTTTCTGCTTTTCGATCAAGTATTTTTTCGCGATGCTCAGTTTTTCGAGTTCCGTGTACCCGGCAATCCGGATGATTTCCATACGGTCCTGCAGCGGACGCGGAATACGATCCAGGGTATTCGCCGTCGTAATAAACATCACCTTTGAAAGGTCATAGTCCAGATCCAGGTAATGATCGTTGAAGCTAGTGTTTTGTTCCGGATCCAAGACCTCGAGCAACGCGGACGAGGGATCGCCACGAAAATCCGTCGACATCTTGTCGATCTCGTCCATTAAGAACACCGGATTACTCGAACCGGCTTTCTTCATCGACTGGATGATCTTTCCCGGCAATGCGCCGATATAAGTTCGGCGATGGCCGCGGATCTCCGCTTCGTCGCGCACACCGCCGAGCGACACTCGAACGAATTTTCTTCCGGTTGCGCGCGCAATCGACCGGCCGAGCGAAGTCTTACCGACCCCCGGCGGACCGACCAAACAAAGAATCGGGCCTTTGATTTTGCCGACAAGACTCTGAACGGCAAGGTATTCGAGAATACGTTCTTTCACCTTCTCCAAGCCGTAGTGGTCATCTTCAAGAACCCGCTCGGCTTCATTGATGTCGAGTTTGTCGTCGGTGAATTCGTTCCAAGGCAAACTCAAGATCCAGTCAATATAATTTCGCACCACCGTCGCTTCCGCCGACATGGGCGACATCATTTTCAGCTTCTTGAGCTCCTTATCGACCTTGTCTTTGGCTTCGGCCGAAAGTTTTTTCTGCTTAAGCTTTTCTTCGATTTCCTGAATCTCATTTTTGAACTCGTCCTTTTCGCCGAGTTCTTTCTGGATCGCGCGCATTTGCTCGTTCAAATAGTATTCCTTTTGCGAGCGCTCCATCTGTTTTTTCACGCGCGACCGGATGCGCCGTTCGACTTCAAGTATTTCGATCTCCGCGCGCATGTGGCCCAGCACCTTCTCGAGGCGCTCGGCGGCATTGAAGGTCTCCAGCAGATTCTGTCGATCTTCGAGCTTAATGCCGAGATGCGCCACGATGGTGTCGGCCAACCGTCCGGGGTCGTCAATCGAAGAGACCGACATGACCATTTCCGGCGGAATTTTCTTCTTGAGCTTCACGTAGTTTTCGAAGGTCGTGTGAACTTCACGGACCAGTGCCTCAACTTCCGTGTTTCGCTCGGCGACTTCGGGAGCTTCATCGACATCGACCAGGAAAAAGTCCGGATTGCCAACGAAGCGCGCCACCCGAGCTCGCCTTTTTCCTTCGATCAAAACCTTAACCGTACCATCGGGAAGTTTGAGCATTTGCACGACCGAACCCAGGGTCCCAATCTTGTAAATGTCGTCCTCCGAAGGGTCATTGGTTTTGGCGTCCTTCTGCGACGACAGAAAGATCAGACTCTGTTTCTGGGTGGCCTCTTCGAGTGCCTTGATCGACCGTTGACGGCCGACGAAGAGAGGCACAACCATGTGCGGGAATACGATGATATCGCGCAAGGGAAGGAGCGGAACGCGCACGGGCCCGGATCCTTGATCCCTATCGTCTTTTTTCTCATTCCGAAACAGCATAAGCATTCCCCTCCTAAGCGCTCTCTGCAGCCTTGGTGTATACGACGATCGGAGGTTCATGTCTTTCGACGACGTCCTCGGAAATCACCACTTCCTTGATATTAGGTTGCGAGGGCATGTCGTACATTATATCCAACATGATGTTTTCCATGATCGCGCGCAGCCCGCGTGCACCGGACTTCCTTTTCATTGCGTCACGAGCAATCGCTCGCAGCGCCTCTTCGGTAAACTTCAGATGCACGGACTCCATCTCGAACAGTTTCGAATACTGTTTGGTCAGAGCATTCTTTGGCTCCTTCAGAATACGCATCAGTGCTGATTCATCCAACTCTTCAAGCGTTGCGATGACGGGCAAGCGCCCGATAAACTCTGGAATTAATCCGAACTTCAGTAGATCTTCAGTTTGCACGCCGTGCAAGAGATCCGCCGGTCGACGACCGTCCTTGTCTTCAAGTTGCCCCCCGAATCCCATGCGCTTGCGCCCGGTGCGCTTGCGAATAATGTCATCCAAGCCGACGAACGCGCCCCCGCAGATAAAAAGGATGTTCGTTGTATCGACTTGGAGGAATTCTTGCTGCGGATGCTTTCTGCCACCTTTGGGCGGCACGCTCGCCATCGTCCCTTCGATGATTTTCAACAGCGCCTGTTGTACGCCTTCGCCGGAAACGTCGCGAGTGATCGATGGATTGTCCGACTTTCGCGAGATCTTGTCGATTTCGTCTATATAGACGATACCGCGCTGCGCTTTCTCGACATCGTAATCGGCCGCCTGTAGCAGATTGAGAATGATATTTTCCACATCCTCGCCGACGTATCCCGCTTCAGTCAGACTTGTCGCATCCGCGATCGTGAAAGGAACCTGTAGAAAGCGAGCTAATGTCTGCGCCAAGAGCGTCTTGCCCGACCCTGTCGGGCCGAGCAGCAGAATATTGCTCTTTTGCAACTCGACCTCACCGGTCACAAGCTGGCTGTCGATGCGCTTATAGTGATTATGCACCGCGACAGCCAGAATTTTCTTGGCACGCTCCTGACCGATGACGTACTGATCGAGCACCCGTTTGATTTCCATCGGCTTCGGCACATTCGATGACGAACTGATGGTTTCATCGTGATCACATTCTTCGGCGATGATATCGTTGCACAGGTCGATACATTCATCGCAAATATAAACGGTCGGACCGGCGATCAGCTTGCGCACCTCATCTTGGCTCTTGCCGCAGAAAGAGCAGACGAGATTTCCCGATCCGTGTTCACCGTGCTTTGCCATAGATCCCCCGGTTAAACTGACGACGCCTTCTTGAGACTGGAATCGGGACGCGCTGCAATCACTTCATCAACCAGGCCATACTCCTGAGCTTGTTTGCCGGTCATAAACATATCACGATCCGTGTCTTTTTCGATTTTTTTTAAGCTTTGCCCCGTATGCTTCATTAAAATATTGTTCAATTCTTCGCGCATACGCAAGATCTCGCGGGCTTGAATATCGATATCCGCCGCTGGGCCCTGAAATCCGCCGAGCGGTTGGTGAATCATGATGCGTGAATGCGGTAGCGCAAAGCGCTTGCCTTTGCTCCCCGCTGCGAGGAGAACGGCGCCCATACTGGCCGCCTGCCCGACGCACACGGTGGCGATCTGCGGTCGGATGTATTGCATCGTGTCGTAGATCGCCAGACCGGCGGTCACAGACCCGCCCGGACTATTGATGTAAAAGAAAATCTCACGTTCGGGATCTTCAGACTCGAGAAAGAGCAGCTGCGCGGCAATAAGGTTAGCGACGTCGTCGGTCACGACGGAACCTAGAAAAACGATTCGATCTTTTAGGAGACGCGAATAAATGTCATAGGCTCGTTCACCACGGCCGGTTTGTTCGACAACGATGGGGATAAAATTCATAAACAACCAAACCCCTCGATCACAAAATGCATTCTAGCGTTTTTCCTCTAACTCATCAACCTTGGAAGGAGGCGAATCGACTTCCTTAATCCGTGCGCGCTCAAGCAGAAAATCGACGGTTCGTCCGAACGCCAACTGTGCGCGCAGATCATCGCGCGCATCCGGCCTCGAGTAGAACTCACGGACAGTTTTGCCGCGTTCGCCGGCGGCTTTTGCTAAATTGTCGATGTGCTGTTGCACTTCTTTGTCGGAAATTTCAATTTTTTCGAGCTCGGCAATCTTCTCCATCAACAGGGTCGCTTGGACCTGACGCATGGCGCGGGATTCCAGCGCCTTCCTAGCCTCCTCCATCGGCGGCGCCCCGGCGTCGGCGCCCGATTGTGAAACTTGATTCTGGTAGCGCTCCATCAAATACCGTGTTTGCCGCTCGACCATGGAGGGTGGCGCCGCAAACGAGTGCGACTCGATTAATCGGCTGATAATTTTTTCCTTGAGATCCTCGTCTTGATAACGCTTCAATTCATCCGTCAAACGCCCCCGAATCCGGTCTTTTAACTCATTGAGCGAAGCACATTCGCCGTGATCTTTGGCGAAATCGTCGTCAAGCACAGGCAGTACTTTTTGCTTGATCTCACGCACCACGAGGGAAAAGTCCACGACCTTGCCGGCAATCTCTTTGTTGGAAAAATCCTCCGGATAATTTACCTGCACCGTGTGATGTTCATTCACCCTCAGTCCGGTTACGGCGTCTTCGAATTGCGGTAATGCCTGCCCGGAGCCGACCTCAAGGGCATAGTTCTCACCCTTGCCGCCGGAAAAAGTCTTGCCGTCAATCGTACCGACAAAATCAAGCGCGACAAAGTCGCCTTTCTGAACGATGTCGCGGTCAGTCACGGGCTCTAACCGAGCATGACTTTCTTGCAACCGCCGTAGCGCCTCGTCAACTTGAGCATCCGTAATGGCGAGTTTAACTCTCTCGATTTCGACGCCGAGATAATCCTTGACGTCAATTTCCGGCTTGACTTCAAAAACCGCCGAAAAAGAAAATGCGTCAGCTTCGCTGAGATCATTGGCTTCGACCTCGGGACGGGACACGATCTGCAATCCGCGCTCGCGTATCACCTCGCCCAGAGATTCTTCAACGAGATGCGATCGAACTTCACCTTTCACCTCATCGCCGTAGATGCCTTGCAACACGCTCCGCGGAATCTTACCGGTCCGAAAACCTTTGACCCGCACCCGCTGACCGAGATTCTTGTAGGCGCGCGAGAATTCAGTCGCTACCGTTTCCACCGGAAGCTCGACACGAACTTTACGCTGCACCGAACTTAATTCATCGATGTCGATTTTCATGTTGTCACGCGATCCGCAAGCCAGCTCGCACAAAGAACGCGACGGCGCATCGTTCTTGTTACG
>JAICHC010000198.1 GCA_025922795.1 Candidatus Binatia bacterium
GTAGCGGTCGCTGTCGGGGCGCTGATAAGTCACGCCAAGCGCTTGCCCGCGGGGTACGATCGTTACCCGATGGACCGGGTCGGCGCCGGGCACCACCAGGCCCAGGATCGCGTGGCCGCCCTCGTGATAGGCGATCCGTTCCTTGTCGGCACGGCTCAAGAGGAGCGGACGCTCGGGGCCGAGCACGATCTTCTCTAGCGCGTCCAGGAAGTCCTTGTGACTGACTTCGTTCTGCTCGCGCCGGGCCGCCAGCAACGCCGCCTCATTGACCAGGTTCCTCAGGTCGGCGCCCGAAAACCCCGGCGTCGAAGCGGCAATCTCGGCTAAGCTTGCATCCTTCGCCAGCGGCACGTTGCGCGTATGAACTTTGAGGATGGCTTCGCGCCCGGTCTTGTCCGGAAGGTTAACCACCACGCGCCGGTCAAAGCGACCCGGCCGCAGCAGCGCTTTATCGAGCACGTCCGGCTGGTTGGTCGCCGCGAGCACGATGATGCCCTCGCGGCTGGAGAAGCCGTCCATCTCGGTGAGGATTTGGTTCAACGTCTGCTCCTGCTCGCTCGAACCTCCGATCGCCACCTGTCCGCGCGCGCGCCCGATGGCGTCCAACTCGTCAATGAAGACAATCGCGGGAGCATGCTCGCGCGCCTGCTTGAAGAGGTCGCGTACCCGCGCCGCGCCCACCCCCACGATCATCTCCACAAACTCCGCAGCGCTCATGGAGAAGAACGGCACCCCCGCCTCACCCGCCACCGCCCTCGCGAGCAGAGTTTTTCCTGTACCCGGTGCGCCCACCAGCAGCACGCCTTTCGGCGCCGTGCCGCCGAGGCGGGTGTATTTTTTGGGATCCTTGAGAAAATCCACGATCTCGACCAGCTCGTTTTCGGCTTCGTCGATGCCGGCGACATCGTCGAAAGTGACCTTCGTATCCTTTTCCTGATCATAACGGCGGGCCTTGCTCTTACCGATGCCCATCAGCCCGCCTCCGATGCCACCGCCCTGCTTCCCCATCCGCCGAAACATCCATATGTAAAAACCGATGAAAAGCAGCGCCGGACCAAAGCCGAAAAGGAGTGTCGCCAACGCGCTGCCGCCTTCCTGGATGGGTTTGGCGCTGATCTCCACTCCGTTCTCGATCAGAAATCCCTCCAACCCGGGGTCTACGAAGCTGGGCAGCGTCGTCGTGAAGTTACTTACCTCCTTGGGCTCGCTGCGCGCGATCAAAGGCCGTTCGCTCGCCGTTTGAGACTCGCCGCTCCACCCTGCACTTTTTTCGCCCGCCATCTGGGCCTCGCTCGCGGCCTCGTTCTTTTCGTCGGGCGCTGGGTACATGACCGGAGCCTTGAAGCGCCCGCTGATGGACTCGCCCTGGCTGTAGATTGCCGCAACGTTGCCCTCGCCAACCTGCTCCTTAAAGAGCGTATAGGGCACCGTGACCGGCGCTTCCGGACTTGGCAATAGGAATCTCACCAGCAGATAGTTCGCGAGCAAGACGCCCAACAACCATAGCCAGGTTTTGCCGGGCGGCATCTTCGCCGGTCCGGCACTCTTCGCAGCTCCACCCTTGTCGGCCGTCGGCACCCCTCCGGGCGGCCGGGAGTTAGTGTTTCGTTGCTTCTCCTGTCCCATCAAGCCCATGTCGACCTCCTGGAAAACGCTCTGGCCAGCGCCGGGTATTTCTCCCGAATGTTTAACGGCTATCACCCATGTCCGCTCACAACAAGATGATAGTCGACAAGCGCCCGCGCAGAAGTGAGTAGAGCGCGAGTACCGTTCATCCACAGGATAATGACGAACTGCGCACGGCCCGTAGCGCGAGCTTTAGAAAAATTTCCGGTCAACCAGGGATCAGAAGATATATCGACAGATTTCGCGCTTGCAACTGCGCGCCCCTTCGATAGTGTTTGTCTACTCGAATGGACAGAGCCGGCCTCACCAAATTCGCATGGCTTTCAATCGCGGCGGCGCTTGCCACGATTGTCCTGAAGGCGAGCGCGTATTACATCACCGGATCCGTGGGTCTTTTGTCCGATGCGCTTGAGTCGATTGTTAATTTAGTTGCGGCATTGATGGCCCTCGCGATGCTCGCGGTGGCGGCCCGTCCCGCCGATGAAATGCACGCGTTCGGTTATAACAAAGCCGAATATTTCTCCAGCGGCCTCGAGGGAATGCTCATTCTGCTCGCGGCGGCGAGCATCGTATGGACGGCTATTCCACGCCTGATGACGCCGCGCGCCTTGGAGCAGGTCGGCATCGGTGTTGCCGTCTCTATTCTCGCGGCTATCGTCAACTTCGCGGTCGCCCGGCTGTTGCTGCATGCGGCCGATAAGTATCGTTCGATCACACTCGAAGCCGACGCACATCACTTGATGACGGATGTCTGGACCTCGGCGGGAGTCATCATCGGAATCGCCGTCGTATTTCTTACCGGGTACAATCGCTTGGATCCCATCATTGCTATTATGGTCGCGATCAATATTCTCTGGACGGGAGCTAAGTTGCTGCGGCGTTCGGTGCTTGGACTGATGGATACTGCTCTGCCTCCGGCAGAGCATCAAGCGATCAAAGACGTTCTTAGCCGATATCAGCGTGATGGCATTCACTATCACGCTTTGCGCACGCGCCACGCCGGAAGCCGGTCCTTTATCTCGTTTCATGTACTGGTGCCGGGCGATTGGACGGTGCAACGTGGACATGATCTGCTGGAGCAAGTGGAACGTGATATCCGAGCCGAGATTCCAGGCGCGAGCGTATTTACGCATCTGGAACCGGCCGGTGATCCGAAAGCATGGGAAGATACTTCGCTTGACCGATTTTGAAACAACCAAACATTGCAGCTTTTGAATTGCGGAAAATCATGCCCCGGTCGTGCACCGGCTGGAACGCGTTAGCCAACCGGCACAGCCGCGCGTGGAAACTACTCGATCGTCTTGGTAACCCAGCGGAACGGGTAGCGTCCTAGGGTTTTGGGCGGCACTGTCGAGCAGTTGATGAAAGAAGGGCATGTTCGGTCTTGATCGTGAGACGGCTGGAAAGCTCGTCGAATTGATCGAAGCTCGGTGGCAGCAATCTTCACGGGTATCGCGCCATGACTCCGGCGAAGCCAGCACCGCGGCGACATGAGATAACTTACCCTGTGCTCACAGCAACGGCGAGAGCACCCTGGCAACCGAATCCCTGAAGCGAATCACCCGGCCGCGCTTCCGATAAGCCTCCGGGTCGAATTCGCTGCAGTATTCAAGGTCCGCGTCGAAGTCGTTCTCCAGCTCTTTGGCGATCCGCTCGCTGTAGAACACCGCGTTAAGCTCGTAATTGATGCTGAAGCTGCGAATGTCGATATTCGCCGAGCCGATCGAGCAGATCTCGGAATCGATGCTGATCGTCTTTGCGTGCAGATAGCCCTTTTCATAGAGGAACACGCGCACGCCGGCGGTCACGATCTCTTCGATATAGGTGTTCCCCGCCCAATCGGGGAGTCTATTGCCCGAGGGGCGCGCGCTCACCATCACTTTGACGTCGACACCCGAGAGCGCCGCTGTCCGCAAGGCTTCGGCAAGACTCGCGTCGGGGAGGAAAAAAGGTGATTGAATGTAGACATGCCGCTGTGCCGAAACGATCATAAAAGCGTAAAGCTGTCTGATCGCCGCCCACTGGGAATCGGGTCCCGATGTCAAGATCTGCACCGGGACGTCACCTTCCGTAGGCTCCATCGCGTCGCGCGGATAGTATTTGGTGTGGAACAAGTTCTCTCCGATCGCGTTGTACCAGTCGACCATGAAAACCGCCTGTAGAACCGCCGCGCTCTCTCCCACCAGCCGCACCTGGGTGTCGCGCCACGAGTCAAATCCTTCTCCGCCGTCGAGTTGCTCCTGGCCGATATTCATCCCGCCGGTATAGCCGATGGCTCCATCGATCACGGTGATCTTTCGATGGTTGCGGTAGCTGATCGTATGAAGATGGTAAAACGGCGATGTGGGGGCCATGCGGATTCCGGCCGCAAGCATGTCCCTGACGTAGTGCCGGCCCACATGAGCCTGGGAGCCGATCGGATCATACAGCAGCCGGACCTCGACAGCCGCCCTCGCTTTCTCCATCAAGATTTGCCTCAGGCCGTCGGTGAAAGAATCCACGCCCCAGATGAAGTACTGGAGATGAATTGAGTGCTGCGCGGCCTTTATGTCGTCCATGAGGCTGGGGTAAAACTTGGCTGCATCCTGTTGTATCTCGACACGATTGCGCGTCGTCAGCGCGGAAACAGAGTTTCGTCGCACCAGCATCATCACTTTTTTTCGGTTGACACGTTCACTTTCCAGCCGCGCCAGCTCCGCATCCTGACGGGACAGAATAGGCGCCAACAACGGAAGGGCGTTCGCCTCGAGATCTTGCATAAGTAGATCGTGCTGTTTGCTGAAAGCCTTCCGGTCTCGCCCGAAGAGGAGATACACCAGCAGTCCGATTCCAGGAACGAAGAAAAGCACGAGCATCCAAGCGAGGGTCGACTGGGGCCTGCGATTCTCCGAGACGAGAAATACGCCCGTTACGACAGCGTAAAGAAACAGCAAAACCGCCAAGATGGCGAAGATAGGCCTCATGAACGTAGCATCCTTGGCACCAGGCAGGCGTCCTTGGTCAATGACGTCGATCGTCAGAACAATTTACTGTCTTAGGTCGTCCGATCACGCTCCGAATCAGAACGTGCGGCGGACCAGAGCAGCACGGTCCCAACTCCACCGGCGAGAAAGGAAGCAATAAAAATCCCGACCTTCGCTGCGGCGAAGTCCGACGCATCGGGGAAGGCCTTGCCGGCAATGTAGAGCGACATCGTGAAACCGATGCCGGCGAGCGCGCCGGCGCCGATCATCTGGCGCCATGAATACTCCTCCGGCTTTACGGCCAAGCCCAGCCGTACGGCGAGCGCGGCTCCCAGAACCATGCCAATCGGCTTGCCCAGCACCAGTCCAAGCACAACGGCCAAGATGAGCCTCTCGTGCCCCTCAAGCACGGTGGCGGACCAGGTGAGGCCGGCGTTTGCGAGGGCAAATATGGGCAGCACGAGATAACTCGACCAGGGCTCGACCGATCGAAGCAGTTTGGCGGCCGGCGATTCGATTCTGTCATGAATCGAATCCAGCATACGCAAGGCTGGCTCGGAGGGTCCGTGACGCAAAACCCTTTCGCCGGCTCTGCGCAACTCGTGGTTGATCACGGTTTCAGCTTGAGCCATCAACGCCGACAGGTTTGCCGGTGGTCGGGTCGGCGTCACCGCCGCGACGATCACCCCCGCAAGGGTAGGGTGCAGGCCGGCACCGTGCAAGCAGCCCCACAAGAGGATGCCAAGCAGGCCATAGGGCAACGGCGAATAAATACCGCCTTGGTTAAGCAGCACCATCACGAAAGTCACGGCGACCGAGGCGGCGAGATACTGCAGGTCGATACCGCTGGCATAAAAGATCGCCAGGATGGCGATGGCGACGAGGTCGTCAACGATAACGGCGGCGGTCAAGAAAATCCGTAGCTCGATTGGAACTCGGCCGCCAAGCAACGCGATCAGGGCGATGGCAAACGCGGTATCAGTTGTCGTCGGAATGGCCCATCCTGCGGCGAGTTGCCCGGGCGGCACGACGAGCAGGTATAAGGACGCAGGCAACAGCATGCCGCCTGCGGCCGCGGCCAATGGCAATGCGGCTACACGCGGGACGGACAGACGTCCTATCGTGAGTTCACGTTTAATTTCCAGTCCGACAACCAGAAAAAAGATCGTCAGCAGTCCATCATTGAACCATTCCCGCAACGGCAAATTGAATGTCGCGTCGCCGAAGCTCCATCCAACCGGCATTTCCCAGAGGGATTCGAACGCCGGGCCGGCGGGCGAGTTGCTGAAGACGAGAGCCAGAATCGTCATCGTCAGCAGCAGCAAGCCGGTGGACGGCGCCCAACGCGCGAA
>JAICHC010000199.1 GCA_025922795.1 Candidatus Binatia bacterium
CCTGCTGATCGGCAAGCGTCAGGACGCGTCGTGGCACATCCTAAAAGATAATGCCAGGAACCAACCCACGCCGGTCGCTGTCGTAATCGGCGCCGATCCTACCATCGGGTACGTTTCGGTATCGAAAATGTCTGAGACTCTGGACGAATTCGCGGTCGCCGGAGCGCTCCGCGGCGAGGCCGTAGATCTGGTGCGGTGCGAAACGGTTCCGCTCGAGGTTCCGGCAAGCGCGGAGATTGTTTTGGAAGGCGAGATTCCGCCGAACAGCGTCGAACCGGAAGGTCCCTTCGGCGAATATACCGGCTACATGGGCCCGGCCGGCAATGAACCGTTCTTCGACATAAAATGCATGACGTTTCGTAACAAACCCTGGTATCAGGCTTTCATCAGCCAGATGCCGCCGTCTGAATCAAGCTGCATTCGCGCCGTCGGACGAGAGTGGCCGTTGATCAAGCATCTCCGAGACATTCTGCGCATCCCAATCAAAGATGTCCGTTTGAAAGAAGCCGGCGGTAGCGGCGCGTATCTGGTCATCTCCCTGAACAAGCAGTTTGAGGGTCAGGTGCGCCAGCTCATGTACGGTACTTGGTCGCTGCGCACGGGCTTCGGAAAGTTTACGGTGGTGGTCGATGATGACATCGACATTTGGGACGACTTTGCGCTCGATTGGGCGCTTAGCTGGCACGTGCGGCCCGACAAAGACGTTTACATCGAAAGAGATGTCCAAGCGGTTGGTCTCGACCCATCCCAGGCCCCTGCTTCCGTGCCGCAACACCATCCGAGCCGCAACCTCGGTTCGCGCGTGGCGATCGACGCCACCCGCAAACATGCTTACCCGGCAATTTCGCTGCCGCCGAAAGAACATTTGGATTTAGTCGCGAGCCAGTGGAAGGAGTATGGGATCGAGGACTGAATCTAAGGATTGCAACCGTTCAACTAGTTCAAAACGTTCAAACCGTCTGAAAGTCTCAGATCGGCTTGAACCCTTTAACCCTTTTCCCGCATGGTTTTCGCCGCGGCCATGATCGATTCGATAATTTTTTTATAGCCCGTACACCGGCAAATATTACCGTGCATGAAATGTTTGAGTTCCGCTTCACTGGGCGCGGGGTTCTCATCGAGTAAAGCTTTCGCCGCCAAGATCATACCGGGCGTGCAAAAGCCGCACTGAAATCCGCCATGTTCAGTGAACGCCTGCTGGAGCGGATGCAGCTTGCCGTCTTCCGCCAGGCCTTCGATCGTCAGCACCGACCGGCCGCGAACTTCGAAGGCGAGCGTCGTGCACGCGCTCACCGGCCGTCCATCGACCAGCAAAGTACACGCACCACAGACCTGCACGTCGCAAGATCGCTTCACGCCGGTGAGCCCTAAATGTTCTCGCACGACGTCGAGCAGCAACTCATGGGGCTCGACTTCGATCTCCTGCAAACGCCCGTTCAGGGTAAACGACACTGGTAATAACTGTGCTTCGGAACGTCTCGTCATCGCTTTAGCCATCAATTCTCCCGAAATCCCGTCTTGCGCGCGTGCTCAAGTGACCGCGCTCTGGAAAGCGCGTTTCAGAAGCACTCCGACGATATGTTCTTTGTAATCTTGCGAGCCGTGCAGATCGCTGATCGCCTGCGACGCTCGTCCGGCCGATTCGCCGGCTTGGCTCAAAGTGCGTTCGGCTTCTTCCTTGCTCTTGCCGTTAAGCAACGCCTCCGCCTCCGGAACTCGGCGCGGCGCTGGCCCGGCGCAGCCGACGGCGATTTTGACCTCGCTTAAGCCGCCGCCGTTGAGGTTAAATGCAACCGCCACGCCCACGCTCGGCCGCTCCAGATAACCGAATTTCAGGTAAGCGCTGCGAAAATGCTCCGTGGGAGTGGGTATGCGAATCTCGGTGAGCAGCTCATCGACTTCAAGCGATGTTTCATAGGCGTCGACAAAAAAATCCTCAGCGGCGATCTCGCGCCGCCCCGACGACTTCTCGGCAACCATGGTTGCGCCGACCGCCATCAGCAGCGTCCCGGGATCGGCATGCGGTTCGGCAAAGCACAGGTTGCCCCCGAGGGTTCCGACTTGCCGCACGCGAACGTTCGCGACGTTCTGCTCCAGCTTGTGCAGCGCCGGCAGTTTTTGCTGGAGCATGGGGGTCGTCTCCAATTCATGATGGGTGCATAGCGCACCGATCTTGATCGTGCTTTCGTCCACCGATACTTCGCTCAGTTTCTTCAATTTTTTTACGTTGATCAGACGCTCGTAGTGCACCAGCCCCTCTTTCATCGCCAACAGCAGCTCCGTGCCGCCTGCGTAAACCTTCGCGCTATCGCCGAAGCGACCTAAGAGCTCGGATGCTTCTGCAACCGACTCGGGTTCTTCCAAACGAAATCGACGTAGCATCAAGAGTCTCCTTCCAGCCGCCTCTTCACGGCCTGGGCGAACTCATCGAGCACTTGATCGGCCTTGCGTTTGATAATGCCATGACCCAAAGCAGCGAGCTTGCCCAAGATGTCGACGCTGGCGATGAAGCCGAGAACCGTCTTGCCGTCTTGCTCGCGCAGATTTACATCCAGATCGACCTTCATACGGCTGCCGATTTTGTTATCGGCCCCTGAGGCCTGCGCCTTGATGCGGGTCAACTCTTCGCGCTCGAGAACTTCGATGCTGGTGGGAAACTCGACTTTGAACGGCCCGACTTTTTCCACCATCGTCGCAGCGTACTTTTTACCCGCTTCGATAGTCTTTGCCTCTTTACATCCGGGCACACAGGCGATGAAACGATCTACGTCCCAGATAAAATTCCAAACTTTTTCACGCGGCGCGGCAATTTCGACTTCTTTTTGAAACTGCAATTCATTTCCTCCGAACCAGGGGTCCTTTTTTGCTACCAGAACTCGGCTACGGGCGCAAGCAAGACGTCACGTTAACGCATCGTTGAACCACACACTTTCCTTCACTTGATCACATGCCGTGAAACTCGCCGGCTGCCTGTCGGCGGGCGTGGCGTTTGAATGATCGAAGCTTATGGGCGCAAACCGCTGCTGGTGAGCGGCATGCCCTGAGCGAACTAGCGGGACCCGTCCAGTTTTTTTTCACATAGTCTGCTCGTTCCCGATGGCATGAGTTGTGGTCCTGAAAGGCTCGGCCTTAGCGGTTGCCAAACTGGAAATAGGTTGCGGCTTGACGCAGCACTTTGGAAGCGCGAACTTAACCGGCGCCCGAGATATCGGTCACATCTTTGAAATCTTTGAGATAGGTCTTGAGTTTTTTCTTAACGCGCTCCTCGATTTGTCGAACGCGCTCGCGGCTGATGCCATATTTTTCGCCGATCTCACGAAGCGTCAACGGATCTTCGTTCAAGAGCCGTTCCCGATAGATCACCAGCTCCTTATCCTTGAGACCCTTGGCGAATTGTTCCATCTTGTCACGCAGCAGCTCTTGGTACTGGGTTTCGGCGAACTCCTCTTCCGGAGTCTGCCTGTTATCCTGAAGGAAGCTGAGCATAGTTGCTTCCTCATCATCGCCGATCGGCACGTCGACCGAGAGATCGCGGCTTGACAATCGCTGCTCCATCTCCACCACTTCATCTTCCTTAACGTTTAACCTTTGGGCGAGTAGCTTCGGGCCCGGCGTCAAGCCCTCGGACTCGATCTTCTCCTTCTCTTTTTGCAAATTGAAAAACAGTTTTCTTTGCGCCTGGGTCGTGCCAATCTTGACCATGCGCCAATCATTCATGATATAGCGGATCATGTAGGCGCGAATCCACCACACGGCGTAGGACGGAAACCGAACGCCCCGATACGGGTCGAAGTTTTTCACCGCCTCCATCAACCCCATGTTACCCTCCTGGATTAAGTCCAGCAGGTTCTTAAAAGCCTTTTGATACTCTCGCGCGATCATGACAACGAGTCGGAGATTCGACGTTACCAGCTTGTAGGCGGCTTCCAGATCGCCGAATTCTTTGTACTGAACAGCGAGCTGGTGTTCGTCTTCGCGATTGAGCAGCGGGAAACGGCGAATCTCGGAAAGATAACGCTGGAGCGGATCGAACGGGACGAGCGCCTTATCGCGCCGGCTGCCTTGCTCATCCTCCTCCTGGACAAACTTGGGAAGGGCGATTTCAGGCAGAGAGAAATTCAGATCGGTGTTCTTATGGTCTTCGGCCATGAGCGGTTTCGCGACCCTCACCACCAAAGAGTGTTTCAAGTCAGCGAATCAGACAAGTATCAAATAATCGGCGTGCGGGGAAGATCAGCACGTACAGGCGCGTGACATCAAGGAGACTGACCGGCACTCTTTCTCACTTTACCGGCAGCGATTTCACGCAACGCCACCACGACCTCACGGTTATCCGAATCGATCAGGGGCTTTGCCCCCCTAAAAAGCTCTCGAGCCCGCTTGGACGCAAGCATGACCAATTCGAAGCGGTTGTTGACCCTTTGTAGACAATCCTCGACCGTGATGCGCGACATGATCGGCTCCCCTAGAGTAAGTGTGGAGATATTCAATCAAATTCGTGGAAGGGAGTCAACGGTTCGGTGATTTGACCGGCACTTGGAGAAGCCCAGGTGAGCCCCAAAAATGGAAAAATGGCCCGGCAGTCGATCTAGGATTTGGAGCAAACTGCCGCCAACGGCGGCAAGTAGACGCGGGGTTTTAATGCTCGGTCTGAGTGCAGGATTTGCTTTTGGCAAAAGCCATGTCAAGGGCGATACCTGTAACAACCGCCTGCCAAGCTTCGTCCTCGGAAAGTCCGCGTCCTTTGATAGAACGCCACAGATGAATGATCTCTTCTTCCGTCACACTCTCGAAAAGATCCTGATCCGGTTCCCTATTGAGCGTTGAGATTGTAATCATCGGTATTATTTTCGGTTCTGTTTAACCGCCCTGTCTTGTGATGCCCCGGAATAAAGCAAGACAAATGCCACGACCCTAATATATTGAAATATCAGAAATTCATGAAAGCCGCTGGTGACAGACTGTCGGTAACCTGCGCAAAGATTGTCGAATTCGACGCAGATTATGGCGATTAACGAAGGAAGATTCCTCCAAAAGGCACCCTGGTTTGCATTTAATCGATTACCGCCACCCCGGAAATCTCGATCATACAGTCGGGATTATAAAGTCGCTTTACTTCGACGAGAGTGATCGCCGGGAAATATTTTCCGAACACCTCGCGATAGGCCGATCCCAGCGGCTTTTTGTTGTTCCAGTAAGCTTCCAGATTGGTAATATAAATGGTGAGCGTGGCATATTGGGTCGGTTTTCCGCCGATCGCTTCAACGGCGGTCTTTAGATTCCGCATCACCTGGATAAATTGCGCGACAAAGTCACCCTTACCGACCACTTCTCCTCTATCGTTGAAGGGCGCTTGACCGGCAACGTGGATCACCGTTCCGCCGGTGATCTTGGCAATGTGCGCGTAACCCACAGGCGATTCCAGGTCCGTTGGATTGATCAGTTCAAAGGGCATTCAGTTCTCTCCTGATTGGCCGATGGCGCCCGTCGACTCGGGGCTCCAGTGACTCAGAAAGCTCTTCATTTCGCCGACGACGTCATCCGATGCCGCGACGTAGGGCAAGATGATCCGGGTCGCGCCGGCATCAGCATAGGGCCGGATCTGCTCGATGACTTCCATCGCCGACGTTGCCGCGACCAGCGGCAACGAATTGAACATCCCGTCTGTGATCAAGCGCCGCGCGGCGTGAAAGCCCTCGGCCTTCCAGGCGGCGCGCATCGCGTCGACTTCCGCGGCGAAGCCCATGCGTCCCAGCAACTCGCGGTAATAATCCGCCAAAGCGTAATATGCGAGCGCGTGGCTGAGCGCTTCGCGCGCCACCTCATAGGTATGCGCAATTGAGCAACGAATCTTGCAGATGATTTCCAGCGCCGCCGGATCCTTTCCTGCATCACACGCCCCGGCCCTCGCCTCGACGGCGATCC
>JAICHC010000200.1 GCA_025922795.1 Candidatus Binatia bacterium
ATGTCGGCGCCCAGCGCCTCTTTGATCGTCGGAATTGCGGTCCAATCTTTATCCGGAATCCGCTCCGGATCGAATACCGCGAGAGGTCGCACACGCTTTGCTTTCCAGTTGCTCACGCATTCGGCCGGATTATTGACGCTCGAGTCAATGTGCTTGCCGACCAGGTTGGTGCACACCGTGCCTCCGCCTTTGAATGGCACATATGTAAACTTCACACCCTGGCTTTGCTCCAGCAGGACCGTGATGATCTGATCCTCCTGTTTGGATCCGGTGCCGCCCATCTTCATCCCTGGCGTCTTTTTCACCGCGCTTATGTATTCTTTAGCGGTCTTGTAAGGTGTTTCCTCGTTCACCCACAGGATGAAGCGGTCGAGTGCCATGCGCGCAACCGGCGTAAAGTCGCGCCAACTGAAGGGCGTGCCCGTCGCCAGCGGTGTCGTAAACAGGTTCGACAGCGTGATGATGATCGTGTGGGCGTCGCCTTTTTTTTCCTTGACGTGCAGGAAACCCTCGGCGCCGGCCCCGCCGGACTTGTTGACCACGATAAATGACCGGGGCGCGAGCTTGTGCTTGTCGCTGATACCCGCGATTAAGCGCGCCATTTGATCGGCGCCGCCGCCGGTACCGGCGGGAATGACAAACTCGATGGACTTGGTCGGCTCCCAAGCGATTGCCAGCGGTTGGCCGACAAAGAGAGAAATGATAGCAAGCAGGGAGATCAGAAAACGTAGGCCACTGATGCTCTTCATAGAACCTCCATTTCTTGACGCAACTCGATAATCTGGCAAAACAAAAACACTGCTTAGGTTCACTCTGTTTTTGCTTTATAAATCTGTCATCAACTCACCTGCGCTCGAGGTATGCCTAAATCAAATTTATACGCGCCAGTCAAGCGACCACCGAATGACGCCATTTTGGCACCGGTGAGAACTCACCGGTGTCGATCTATGCCTTCAACAGCGGGATCGGTGCCCGCCCTAGGTACGAGTTTTAACTGATTCGACTAAGTATTGCTGAGTATGCGGCGCCGTTACGTTGCACTCTGTTTTTTGATCTCGTTCATTGCCTGTTCGGGCGTCGGAAGTGAGCGACTCCCCGGACAGCCCGCGCATCACGCGCCGGGCGGCTTTCGCAATACCAACCCCGATTTCCGCCGTCCTTCAGCATGGACGCGCTGGAGCTTTGTTGTTCGCCGCTTGTGGACGAGCTCCATCTCCCCGCGAAGTTTTGCTGCCCCACGGATCTTCAACGATGGCGCCATCCTCCGTGCCGGCCATCCTAATCCCAGCATTACCTGGATTGGTCACTCGACCCTCTTGGTGCAGATGGACGGCAGGAATATTTTAACCGACCCGCAGTGGAGCGAGCGGGCAAGCCCGGTGCGGTGGGGCGGTCCGCGGCGCCTGAGCCCGCCCGGACTCGCATTCGAAGACCTGCCGCGCATCGACTTCGTCTTGATCTCGCACGATCATTACGACCATCTCGACCTGAATACCGTACAACGCCTCGCTGAGGCACACGATCCGCTCTTTTTGGTACCACTCGGTCTCAAGGCGTGGTTTGCCGACAACGGCATGAGACGAGTCGAGGAGTTGGATTGGTGGCAGGAGCGCGAATACCGCGGCCTGCAGTTCGTGTGCGTGCCGGCGCAGCATTTCTCCCAACGCACATTATGGGACGGCAACAAACGACTCTGGGCGTCCTGGGCGGTGTTGAGCGCCAAGCGGAAATTTTATTTCGCCGGTGACACCGGCTATTTCGGCGGCTTCAAGGAAGCTGGCCAACGGCTTGGTCCCTTCGACCTCGCCGCCATTCCGATCGGCGCTTATGTGCCTCCAGAGATAATGAAAGCAGTGCACACCACGCCGGAGGAGGCAGTGCAAGCCTTCCTCGATCTCGATGCGCGCGCCCTGCTCGGCATCCACTGGGGCACCTTCGATCTCGCCGAGGAGCCGCTCGACGAACCGCCGCAACGCCTGCTCGCCGAGGTTCGCCGCCGCGCCATCGACCCGGCCCGCGCCTGGATCTTTAAACTCGGCGAAACGCGCCGCTGGTAAACAAACCACCCCCACAGCGCCTTCCCATGAGCTACCGGTTTAGCGTTTCTCCACGTAATTTAAATTTGTCGCTTAGAGCTTGTTCTATTCTCAGCGTGTAACGGGGTGGCCCGTACTACGCATTCGCGGCCTTTCGCCTCGCCGACTTTCCTACCGCGATCAAAAACATCACACTTTTCCCCGCAGCGTGAGGCGAGAAGAATTCCGTTACGTCGTCATCGAAGAACGTGAGGCCGGAGGCACCGAGGCGCTGAGCGTAAGCTCCCAAATAAATTTTACCGCCCATGATCGCGGCTTCGAGTTGGGCGGCGCGGTAGCCGCGATTGCCGAAGCGCTCGAGAGCCCGCTGCAAATCCGCCAGAAAATAAATATTCACGCTGCAATCCGCCGGAATCTCCTGGCCGAGGCCGAGATGTTCCGCGTCGCGGCGGAAGTCGCCTTCTTTCAATAATTCCAGCGCGCGTTCCCGGCGGCGAAAGAGATAGGCGCCCGAAGGCAAACCTTCGACCGCATGAACGATCAGATAAACGTCATTGAGCGATTCTTCGGGGTGAGTGAGAAAATCCGTTGGTATGCCGCGGGTCGCGCGGTCGATTATAGTTGATAGCTCGCCGAAGGTAATCGGTTCACGGGCAAATTCGCGCGTCGACCCACGCCGGGTTATGACCTCCTCGATCGAGTCTCTGGGTATTTCCTCATCACTGAGTGATTGTACGGGAAATAGCCGGTTTTCGGTCTTAGTTTCATCCTTTATCTTTCCGTCTTCCGCCTTTTCTGCCCCTTCGCGCCACGCCACAACTTCCTCTTCGCTTTCCAAAGACGAAGCATCGTGCATCGCTTTGATCGCCGGGTAATCGACTTCGGATTTCGACAACGGCATCGTTTCCCATACCAGCCGTGTGGTCGGCGGCGATATGCCGATCCTCCTTGGCGGTGAATGGCCCAGCGCCACCAGGGAAAGCGCTGCCTCGCGCCGGCTATCCAAGCCCAAAAGCTGGTTTACGGCCGCATCGATGAAGCCAAGGACAACCTTTGCCGGGATCTTGCGAGCAGCCGCTGCGGCCAAAAGATTCGCGAGGATCGTGCCGTTGTCCCAATAGCAGTGGCGATAGGCGCGCGCCTGGTACTTCCAAGCGTTGCGCCAGAACGTCGACGCGCTCACGATGACGCACGGCGAGGTCACGATCGCCGGCTCTTCGCCGGTCGCGCTGACGAGCACTGAACGGTAATCACCGCCCCGTAACTTACGCAGGGCGAAATCCTGCGGGCTGAATTGATAGACTCCCGCCTTGAGATCGTCCAGATCACCGCAAACGACGTAAAGATCGATGTGATAAAGCGCGCCCGTGCAAGCCGCCGCGCGGAACAGCATCTCGCCGCCCGGATAACTCCGGCGCCTGGTGATGCCGGCGGCGAGAAAAAGCAATTCCGCCAGCGGTTGGTTTCCAAGAGCCGCTTGCTCGTCCGGCGTCGCGCCGGTCGCCGAAATCGTCTGCAGAGCCGGGATTCCCGAAGAGGATAAATGCTGCGGCAACGCAATCGGCTCCAGCTGGGGGTAGATCTTGAAAGCCATCGGCTGGTTTTCCCAGTCGAGATAATGCCGGTTTGAGCGGATGCTTTCGTAGGAATGCTTGGTGCCGTTATGATAATTCCACGCGGCTTCGATTTCACGGTTCTTCATGTCTCTCTCTCCTACAAAACAGCAATCGTATTTCGCCACAGAGGCGCCGAGTTTCGCGAGTCCGAGTATTGCTTGAAGTGAAACTCTTTACTCGACGTACTCCGCGTCTCCCTGGTGAGGTAGTCATTGGCCGATCGTTTCAAAAATTCTCCACGACAAGTTATAATTCCAGCCTACTAGAATGACGGACCCAATTGAAAGGTGATGAAAAAGCTTCTCGTTTTCCAGCATGTCGCGCACGAACTCCTGGGAACGCTGAATCCCTTGCTAAAGCGCGCTGGCTTTCGCATCCGCTACGTGAATTTCGCACGCTATCCCGACGCCCAGCCGAGCCTATACGGTTATGACGGCCTGATTGTTTTGGGCGGGCCGATGAGTGTCAACGATACCAACCGGCTTCCTCATTTGATCACCGAGCTGAAAGTGATCGAAGACGCGCTGCGGCGCGAGATTCCAGTGCTCGGGATCTGCCTCGGCGCGCAATTGATCGCCAAGACTCTCGGGGCCGATGTCTATCCGAATCGCGAAAAGGAAATCGGCTGGTACGATGTATCACCGACCCAAGAGGCATTCAGCGATCCCTTACTGATGGAGCTGCAAAAAACTGAGAAGATCTTTCAATGGCACGGGGAAACGTTCGATATTCCAAAAAGCACATCCCATCTCGCCTTTTCATCGCTCTGCGCCAATCAGGCTTTTCGTTACGGTACCAAAGTTTATGGCTTTCAGTTTCATATGGAAGTCGACGCGCCGATGATTCATCGCTGGTTGCGGGTCGCGGAAAACCGACAAGAAATTTCCCGTCTACGCGGCGCCGATTACCTCGAACGCATTGACAACGAAACGCCCGAACATATGGCCCGGCTCACGGAATTGAGCGAGCGCGTCTTCGGCGAGTTCATCAACCTGTTCGGCATCGAAAAAAGATATCTCCGCCTGCCCACACGCTGAGTGACGATCCCTCAAAGCGAAAAACGCCAACTCCGCAGATAATCGACTCCATCGACGATCGTTGTTAGGCGCGGGGCTCGGCTTACATTTTGGCTTGATCGAGCCGATAATCCCTCACCTGGGGAAAGCGCGCGGCCAGGACAGCGACGATCAGCAGAATAACCAAAGCACCGCTGGTCGCGGCCAGTTCCGTTCCAATTAGCGCAGCGAGAGCACCGGCTTGGAACTGGCCCAGCTGCGGGCCGCTATTGGTGAAAATGCTGTTGATCGACGCCATCCGGCCGCGCAATTCGTCGGGCGTGCTGAGCTGGTTAATCGTCGAACGCAGGATTGCGCTAATGGTATCGCCGATTCCCGAGCCGACCAACAAGAGAACCGATAACCAAAAGAGATGTGAGCCGGCGAACAGCAGCAGAGTCAATCCGTAGATCGTCACACCGAAGAGAATCCAGCGCCCCGCTTGCCGTGCCGGACCCCACACGCTGAAACCCAGCGCTCCAAGCAAAGCGCCGGCTGCGCTGGCGGCGTAAAGGATCCCCAATCCCTGCGGTCCAACGGCGAGGATATCGCGCGCATAGATCGGGAACAGCGACCGCACCGTGCCGAAAATGTTGGCGCCGAAGTCCATCATCAAAAAAGGGAAAATAACCGCATGGCTCCAGACGAAACGAAAACCGGCGCGCAGCGAGTCCAAGCTGATCGTGCGCCAACCGCCTCGCTCCGGCAGCTTCGTACGAATAAGCGCGAGCGATGCGAGCATGACGAGCCAGGAAGCCGCATCGACGCCGTAACAGATACCCGGCCCGGCGAACGCCAGCACCAGACCGGCAATCGAAGGGCCGGCAATGGTGGCGATTTGGCGCTGGGTGCTGAAGACCGCGAACGCCCGTGCCAGATCCTCGGCCGGGACGAGGTTTGTGACGATGGCTTGGCGTGAGGGCGATTCGAGGGAGCTGAACAGCGCGAGGAATACCGTGACTCCGTAGAGCTTGAGCGGCGTGACCTGACCCGCCAACGTAAGAAGCGCGAGCGCTCCTGAAACAAAAAACAAGCTCGCCTGCGTCACCATCATCAGTTTGCGCCGGTTCATCGCATCGGCCAACAAACCGCCGAACAAGAGAATAAACATTTGCGGCACAGCGCGCACCAGGCCGAGCATGCCGATCTGCAAAGGCGAATCGGTAAGCTCATAGATCTGCCACGCCATCGCGACCTGCGTGAACTGGCTGCC